>NZ_JBHVGZ010000002.1:81618-174658 GCF_042800355.1 Streptomyces sp. NPDC057623 | reverse complement strand
GTTGGGGCGCCCTGCCCGGAGGGGGGGGGTTTTGGGCGTGTGGAAGAGGGGCCCGGAAAAAGGGGGAAGAGGGGGGCTCCCGGCCCCCCCTGCCCCCCGCCCCCCTCCCGTCTGTCCACGCTCCCCACGACCTGGATTCCTCCACGGACGGAGCACAGGTCGATCACAGAGGAGGATTGCATTCCGCAGGTCAGGGGTATGACGGGCTACGACCGTTTCGAGCAGGTCGGCAATGTGGGAGGGACCCCCAGCATGCTCTTGGAAGCGCTCAGCTCCGCGATCCTCGGCCTGGCCCTGGCATGGGCTGCCGCCCACCGCCTGCCGCACCGCCTGCCCGCCCGTTCCCTGGTCCTGCCGACCGGTGTCGCCGGTGCCCTCTTCGGCGCCTTCGTCACCCACACCGCGCTGGACTTCGGCAACCTCTTCGTGATCCTCATCGGCTCGGCGGTCGTCTCCGCCGCCTCTCTCTCCCTGCTGGTACGCCCCGCGGGAAGACTGAGCCGACACTCGGCGACCGCGTAGACCCCGAGGACTGACGGGCATCTCCAGCCCTTCGGAGAGGGGACGGGTAGGGGCGGCGGGGCGGGAACCCTACGCCGCCAGCCCCAGCGCGGCCATCCGCTTGGTGTGGGCCTCGGTGATCCGCGAGAACATCCGCCCGACCTCCGCGAGATCGAACCCGTCCGCGACTCCCCCCACCAGCATCGTGGACAGCGCATCCCGGTCGGCGACCACCCGCTGGGACTGCGACAGCGCCTCCCCCATCAGCCGCCGGGCCCACAACGCCAGACGCCCGCCCACGCGCGGGTCGGCATCGATGGCAGCCCGCACCTTCTCCACGGCGAACGACGCGTGCCCGGTGTCGTCGAGCACGGCCAGCACCAGCCCACGCGTGTCCGAGTCGAGCCGGGCGGCGACCTCCCGGTAGAAGTCACTGGCGATCGAGTCGCCGACGTACGCCTTGACCAGCCCTTCCAGCCAGTCGGAGGGCGCCGTCTGCTTGTGGAACCCGTCCAGCGCGGCGACGAACGGCTCCATGGCCTGCGTCGGCTCCGCCCCGATCTCGGTGAGCCGGTCCCGCAGCTTCTCGTAGTGGTGGAACTCGGCCGACGCCATCTTCGCCAGCTCCGCCTTGTCCGCCAGCGTCGGCGCCAGCTTGGCGTCCTCCGCCAGCCGCTCGAACGCCGCCAGCTCCCCGTAGGCCAGCGCGCCGAGCAGGTCGACGACAGCGGCCCGGTACTGCGGGTCGGCGGAGGCCCGCGCCCAGTCCTGGGCGGCGACCCCGGTGTGTTCGGCAGGGGAGTCGGAGGGGTCAGGGACGTCGGAGGTGTTGTCAGGCGTCGTCATGAAGCGCACAATAGCCCGCTCACCGTGTCACGGAAGTCCCTGGTCAATCACTGTGACGCCGACTACGTGACCAATTCGGCCATCGCATGTGCGCGTTTCCGGGGTATGGTGGTAATGCGCCCGCTGAGTACCTTGACGTATTCGACGGGCCGCACGTTATGAGGATGCCCGGTCGGTGGCCCGATCGGCTCCGACCCGACAGCCCTCCCCGGCCGTACGGCACTCTGCGTACGACGACCGGAGGGACACCCTCAGCGGTACGAGCGCTAGAGCGTCGGCAGTGGTCCCGTGCCTTACGGCCCGACCGTACGGCAGCCGACGTCCCCGGCACGGTCCGTCAAGACCCCCGCGCTCGCCTCGCACCGCGTACACAGAAGAGGCAGCACCCTGACTACGACTTTCCGAGAGCTCGGAATCCTTCCCGAGACCGCTGAGGCCCTTGAGGCCGTCGGCATCGTCAACCCCTTCCCCATCCAGGAGATGACCCTCCCCGTCGCCCTCTCCGGCACGGACGTCATCGGCCAGGCCAAGACCGGCACCGGCAAGACGCTGGGCTTCGGTCTCCCGCTCCTGGAGCGCGTCACCGTCCCCGCCGACGTGGAGGCCGGGCGTGCCAAGCCCGAGGCCCTCACCGACGCCCCGCAGGCGCTCGTCGTCGTCCCCACGCGCGAGCTGTGCCAGCAGGTCACCAACGACCTGCTGACCGCCGGCAAGGTACGTAACGTGCGCGTCCTCGCCATCTACGGCGGCCGGGCCTACGAGCCCCAGGTCGAGGCCCTCAAGAAGGGCATCGACGTCGTCGTCGGCACCCCGGGCCGGCTGCTGGACCTCGCGGGCCAGAAGAAGCTCAACCTCAAGCACATCAAGGCGCTCGTCCTCGACGAGGCCGACGAGATGCTCGACCTGGGCTTCCTGCCCGACGTCGAGAAGATCATCAACATGCTGCCGGCCCGGCGCCAGACCATGCTGTTCTCGGCGACCATGCCGGGCGCGGTCATCGGTCTCGCGCGCCGCTACATGTCGCAGCCCACCCACATCCGTGCCACCGCGCCGGACGACGAGGGCGTGACGGTCGCGAACATCGCGCAGCACGTCTACCGCGCGCACAACATGGACAAGCCCGAGATGGTCTCGCGCATACTGCAGGCCGACGGCCGGGGACTGGCCATGGTCTTCTGCCGTACGAAGCGCACCGCGGCGGACCTCGCCGACCAGCTCCAGCAGCGCGGCTTCGCGTCCGGCGCGGTCCACGGCGACCTCGGCCAGGGCGCCCGCGAGCAGGCATTGCGCGCCTTCCGCAACGGCAAGGTGGACGTCCTCGTCTGCACCGACGTCGCCGCCCGCGGTATCGACGTCGAGGGCGTGACGCACGTCATCAACTACCAGTCGCCGGAAGAGGAGAAGACGTACCTGCACCGCATCGGCCGTACGGGCCGCGCGGGCAACACAGGTACGGCGATCACGCTCGTCGACTGGGACGACATCCCGCGCTGGCAGCTGATCAACAAGGCGCTGGAGCTGAACTTCAACGACCCGCCGGAGACGTACTCCACGTCCCCGCACCTCTTCGAGGAACTGAAGATCCCCGCGGGCACGAAGGGTGTCCTGCCCCGCTCGGAGCGCACCCGCGCCGGGCTGGCGGCGGAGGAGCTGGAGGACCTCGGCGAGACCGGTGGGCGCGGTGCACGCGGTCGCGGTGGCAGCCGGGGCGGCCGGGACGAGTCCCGCTCGTCCTCGTCGGACCGCGAGCGCTCGGCGCGCACGCCGCGTCGCCGCCGCCGTACGCGCGGCGGAGCGTCGCTGGACGGGGCGGCCGCGCCGGCCGCCGGTCCCGCCGCGGCGGACGAGACCGTCGAGGCCGCCACGGCGGAGTCCGTGACCGCGCCGCGCACCCCGCGCCGCCGTCGCCGTACGCGCGGCGGGGCGGCAGAGCCGACCGCGGCCGTGTCGGCCACGTCCTCGGCGCCCGAGGCGGCAGAGGCGGCCGTCGCCACGGTTGAGGGCCCGTCCCTGGACACCACCGAGGAGGTGTCGGCCAAGCCGCGCCGCCGCCGGACCCGCAAGTCGGCGGAGCCGAAGGCGACTCCGGCGGAGGCCGAGGCCACGAAGGTCACGGAGGCCGTGCAGCCGTCCGAGGCCGCTGCGACTGCGGCTGCCCAGGTCGCGGAGCCCGAGGAGGCTCCCGCCGCCAAGCCGCGCCGCCGCACCCGCAAGGCGACGGCCCCGGCGGAGACCGCCGTCGCCACGGCCGAGGGCACCCCCGAGGCCGTGCAGGAGGCCCCGGAGGCCGCGGAGACCAAGCCGCGCCGCGACCCGCAAGGCGACGGCCGCCGCCGAGACCGCCCTCGACACGGCCGAGGCCACCGAGGCCAAGCCCAAGGCACGCCGCACCCGCAAGACCGCGGCCACCGCCGAAGCCGCCGCCCCGGCCGCCGACATCCCGGCCCAGGCGACGACGGAGCCGGTCGCCACGGAGGCGCCCGCGCCTCGCCGCCGTACCCGCAAGGCCACGGCGACGGCTGCGAGTGTGGCGACGGCCGACGGCACGGCCGAGGTGAAGCCCAAGGTGCGCCGTACCCGCAAGGCCACGGCAGCCGTGGAGCCCGCGGAGAGCTGATCTCCCGTACGACGGCCCGGTCCCGCCCAGCGCGGGGCCGGGCCGTCGGCGTTCGGCGGGGTCTACGGGTGGGGGTCTCGCGGTGCAGCGGTTACCCTCCCCCCGTGACCACCGAACCCGTCTTCACGCCGCCCCCGAACGCCCGCGCCTACCCCCTCCACACCTCCCGCGGCACGTTCGCCGTCGTCGACTCGCCCGCTGCCCCCGGGGTCGAGCCGCGCGGTGTCGCCCTGCTGCTCCCCGGGTTCACCGGCAGCAAGGAGGACTTCACGTTCATGCACGAGCCGCTGGCGGCGCGCGGCTACCGTACGGTCGCCGTGGACGGGCGGGGACAGCACGAGTCGGACGGGCCGGAGCACGACGAATCCGCGTACGCGCGAGGCGAGTTGGCCCGGGACGTGCTCGCCCAGGCGGCGGCCCTCGGCGACCTCGGCGCCCCGCTCCACCTCTTCGGTCACTCCCTGGGCGGCCAGATCGCCCGTGCCGCCGTTCTGCTCGACCACGCGCCGTTCCGCTCGCTCACCCTCATGGCGTCGGGTCCCGCGCAGATCTCCGACTCCCAGCAGCAGCGCGTGAAGCTGCTGCGGGACGCGCTCGCGGTGATGACCATGGCCGAGACCTGGGAGGCGATCCTCGCCATGGGGCCGCCCGAGGAGGTCGGCGGTCCGGCGCGCGGCATCGGCGGCGAGGACCTGCTGCGCCGCCGCTGGCTCGGCACGAAGCCCGCTCAACTCCTCGCCACAGGGCGTCAGTTGTGCACGGAGCCGGACCGTGTCGACGACCTCGCGGCCCTGTCGCTCCCGTTCCACGTCCTGTCGGGAGCCAGTGACGACACCTGGCCGGTCCCGGTCCTCGACGACATGGCCGCCCGGCTGAACGCCCGCCGCACGGTCATTCCCGGCGCCGAGCACTCCCCCAACGCAGACCAGCCGCTGCGCACGGCCCAAGCCGTGGCCGACTTCTGGGACACCCTGGACGGTGACCGCGCCCGCCCGGCAGGGGCCTAGTACTGCGTCTGCAGGTGCTCCCAGAAGCCGTCCCGCAGCGCCCTTCGCAGATCCGCCTGCCCGCGCAGGGAGTACTGCAACAGGCCCTCCGCCTCCACCAGCAGGTCCTGGTCGACGGACCCGGGCAGATACGGATGCCCGGGCAGCAGTTCCACGAGCGACTCCCGGCCGCGTGCCGCGAGCCACTTCGCCGCGATCTGCGCGCCGACGAACCGGACATCCTCCCGCGTCGGCCGGGACCCCGCGGCCTCGTACGCGGCGGCCGTGCGCCGGGAGACGTACGGCTTGAAGAAGTCGAGGTCGAGGGTGCGCTGGCTGTCGACCTCCCAGAGCAGCGGTTCGGCCTGGTTGCGGCCTTCCGGCGCCTCGATGCCCCACAGGTGCACCCGCGCCCCGTACCCCTGCGCCGCCTCGACCGCCGAGACCAGGTCCTCGTCGCCGCCGAGCAGGGCGGCGTCGCTGATGGCGCGGTGTCTGGCCAGGGACTCCAGATCGGTCCTGATCAGTGAGTCGACGCCCTTCTGCTGGTTGTTGGCGTTGAGGTTGCCCAGCCGCACCTTCACATCGGGGAGCTCGGCTATCGACTGCTGCTCCGCCGTGTGGATGCGGCGTCGCGCGCCGTCGTACCAGTAGACGCGCAGCAGCCTGCTGTCCGCGAAGATCGTGCGGGCCCGGTCGATGAGTGCCTCGATCAGCCCCTCGGCGTCCAGATCGAAGGCCCGGCGGTCCTCCGTTCCGGCGACGAGCCGTCCCGCGGCCGCGTAGAGGTAGCCCGCGTCGACGAAGATCGCATGGGTGGAGGGCGTCTTCGCCACCTCGGCGAGCATGCGCTGGAGCAGCTCGTTGGTGTGGTCGATGCGGGCGGCGAGTGCCGCGAGGTCGTCGTTCATCGCCTCTATTGTCCCGGCGGTCACGCTGCGAACACAACCGGTCCCGGTCAGTCTCCTCTTGATCTCTCAGCGACCGCTTACCGGTGAGTAGTTAGTCGTTCGAAAAATTTCTTTAGCGTAGGGAATGTTTGTAACACACAGCCCGTTGCATACGTGTGTAACCCAGTAGTTCTCCTCAGGAGGATGACCAGACGAAGGGAGAAGCCATGCGCTTCGAAATCATGCGACTCGACGAGTTCGACGGGACCCCCGTGGACAGCACCGTCGTGGACGCCGCCTCCGTCAACCGGATCGTTCAGCAGGCCGCCGCGATAGGGCAGCGACTGTGGATCCGACCGGCCGAGACCACGGCCTCATAACAGACGCGGATCACCGCAGCAGCTTCGAAGCCCCCGCACGGCACCAGGCCCGTACGGGGGCTTCGCGCTTACGTCGGGCTCAGGCGCCCCGGATCACCTGCGTGACGCCGTTGATGATCTGCTGCACCGCGATCGCCGAGAGCATCATGCCCGCGAGCCGCGTCACCAGGACCACACCGCCGTCCTTGATGACCCGGATGATCAGCAGCGAGTACCGCATCACCAGCCACAGCACGACATGGATGGCGAGGATCGCCGTCCACACCGACACCTGCATGCCGACGCCGTCCGCCTTCTGCACGGCGAGGATGACCGACACGATGGCACCCGGCCCGGCCAGCAGCGGCATGCCCAGCGGGACGAGGGCGACGTTGACGTCCTTGGTCTGCTGGGGCTCGTCCGTCTTGCCGGTGAGCAGGTCGAGCGCGATCAGCAGAAGCAGCAGTCCGCCCGCGATCATCAGCGCCGGGACGGAGACGTGCAGGTAGTCGAGGATCTGGTGGCCGAGGAGCCCGAAGACCGTGATCACCCCGCCCGCCACACAGACGGCCTGGAAGGCCATCCGCTTCTGCACCTTGGCCGGCCGGCCGGCGGTGAGCGCGAGGAAGATCGGGGTGATCCCGGGGGGATCCATGATGACGAAGAGGGTCAGGAAGAGGGAGCCGAAGACGGCGAGGTCGAACATGGGGAGGCAAGCCTTGCGAGGTGAGGGAAACGCACGGTGGGCGGGCAGCACCGCAGCACTACGCCGTGCCGCTACCGCTACCGCTGTGGGCAGTCGTTCCGCAGGGCGGAACGGGTGGGCACAGCCGGCAACGCCGGGTGCCCCAGAACGAACGTGAAGGTGGCCGGCCTAGACCCCGCCGGCCCCCGGGACCGGAAACGCTCCGGTCGCCCGCCGCGTGATCTCGCCGTACACCTCGGGGTCCGTCGTGTACTCGCCGAGCACGCACGTCTTGCGGCTGCCGTGGTAGTCGCTGGACCCGGTCGCCAGCAGCCCGAGCTCCTTGGCGAGCCCGCGCAGCCGCGCACGCGTGTCGGGGTCGTGGTCCATGTGGTCGACCTCGACGCCGTCGAGCCCGGCCGCGGCCATCTGGGCGATCGCGGACTCCGGCACCGTACGCCCCCGCTTGCTCGCGGCGGGATGCGCGAACACCGTCACCCCGCCCGCGGCCTTGACCAGCCGGATCGCCTCGAACGGATCGGTCTCGTGCTTCGCCACGAAAGCCCGCCCGCCGTCGGCCAGCCAGTCCTCGGTGAAGGCGTCCCCCACGGTCGGTACGACACCGAGCTCGACCAGCGCGGAGGCGACATGCGGCCGCCCGACCGAACCGTCACCGGCGATCCGCAGCACCTGCTCCCAGGTGACGGGCACGCCCAGCTCGTTCAGCTTGGCGACCATGCCCTGGGCCCGGGGCACCCGGTCGTCCCGCACCAGCTCCCGCTCGGCGAGCAGGGCCGGCTCCTCGGGATCGAAGAGATAGGCCAGCATGTGCATGCTGATGCCGTCGAGACGACAGGACAGCTCGGCACCGGCGACCAGGGTGAGCCCCTCGGGCAACGCGGCGATCGCCTCGGCGTGCCCACGGCTCGTGTCGTGATCGGTGAGCGCCACGACGTCCAGCCCCGCCGCGGAGGCGTTGCGCACCAGCTCGGCGGGCGTGTCCGTACCGTCGGAAGCGGTGGAGTGGGTGTGCAGATCGATACGCACGACGCGAACTCCAGACGGGGGACGACACGGAAGGGGCCGCTCAAGGATAACCGGATTTTCAACGACCTCATGTCACACCCACACAGCGCAAGAGACCCCTACACGCACCCACCTCAGGGGCGCGGGGAACTGCGCGACCAGCCACAGAAGACCCGCAGCCGCCACGCAAGAGCCGCCCCCACCCCCGTAGGCGCTACGGCCCGAGCAAGCGCGGGGACAACGCTCCACAGGGCACCAACTCGACCTCGGCCCCCGCATCCCGCAGATCCGTCAGGACGAGTTCGTCGTACATCAGCAACCCCGACTGTTCGGGCCACATGACCGCCCACAGCCACATCCCGAGCGCCTCCCCCGCGAACACGGCACGGTCGTCGGGCGTACCCGACACATGCCACAGCGGCGTCGGACGGCCCGCGGCGAGAACCTTGGCCTGGGGTGGCTTCTCGACGTTCATGTACGACCCCGGATCCGGCCCGTCGATGCCGGCGTAGCGCGCGCCGAGCCCGACCCCGAGTTCCTCGGCGACCAGGATCAGCTCGCCCATGCCGCCGAGCGGGCCGGGACCGGAGCAGGCCACAGCCGTCGCACGGCCTCCGCTGCGGTCGTCGCCCGCACTGGCGACACCCGTGAACAGCCAGCCGATCGGCAGCGGCCACGGCATCCACACCGGCACCTGGGCGCGGTGCACGACCACACCGAGGGCCTCGACACTGGGCGGGATCACGGGCTGCACCGGATGCACGGTGCCGTGCACGTCGCACTGCCAGGTGTCGGCGAAAAGTCCGGGAGCCCTGACCCGGCCACCACACTTCGGGCAACTGGGTTCGCCCCTCATAGGCCCCCACGGTCCTACCCCTTCCGCGTCACGTCAAGGACGATCACCCGTCCGGACGGAACCGGTTCGTCGGCCAATATAGATGTAGCTTGCATTAATTAGCCTAGCTAACATATTATGTGTAGCCGCCAGCTACCTCGTGCGGATCGGAGAAACGTCATGGACCCCCTCGACGCGGGAACGGGCAGCATCCTGCGGCAGCCGAAGGCCGTATGGGCGACGGCCGGCGCGTCCGTCGTCGCCTTCATGGGCATCGGACTCGTCGACCCGATCCTGCCGTCCATCGCCGGCGGCCTGAACGCCACGGCCGGCCAGGTCTCCCTGCTCTTCACCTCGTACTTCCTCATCACCGCCGTGGCGATGCTGGTCACCGGCTTCGTCTCCAGCCGGATCGGCGGCCGCCGGACCCTGCTGCTCGGCCTCGCGTTCGTGGTCGTCTTCGCCGGGCTCGCGGGCACGTCCGGATCGGTCGACGAGCTGGTCGGCTTCCGGGCGGGCTGGGGACTCGGCAACGCGCTCTTCGTCTCCACGGCCCTCGCCGTGATCGTCGGCGCGGCCGCGGGCGGCAGCGCGGCGGCGATCCTGCTCTACGAGTCCGCCCTCGGCCTCGGCATGGCCTGCGGGCCGCTGCTGGGCGCGCTGCTCGGGGACGCCAGCTGGCGCTACCCGTTCTTCGGTACGGCCTTCCTGATGGCGGTCGGCTTCCTGTGCATCGCGGTGTTCCTGAAGGAACAGCCGAAGCCGGCCCGCAGGACCTCGCTGCTGGACCCGGTCAAGGCCCTCGGGCACGGCGGCCTCGCGTCCGTGGCGGCCTCGGCGTTCTTCTACAACTACACGTTCTTCACCGTGCTGGCCTTCACCCCGTTCGTGCTGAACATGAGCCCGTACCGGTCCGGTGCGGTGTTCTTCGCCTGGGGCGTCCTGCTCGCCGTGTTCTCCGTGATCGTGGCGCCGCGCCTGCAGAAGCGGTTCGGTTCGCTGAAGGTGCTCGGCGCCTCGCTGGCGCTGCTCGCCGTGGACGTGCTGGTCCTCGGCTACGGCGACCACACCACCGCCGTCGTCTGCACGATCCTGTCCGGCGCGTTCATCGGCGTGAACAACACCGTCTACACGGAGCTGGCCCTCGGCGTCTCGGACGCGCCGCGCCCGGTGGCGAGCGCGGGCTACAACTTCGTGCGCTGGTTCGCGGCGGCGGCCGCGCCCTACTTCGCGCCGAGGATCGAGGAGTGGACCGGCAGTGTCCGCGTCCCGTTCGCGGTGGCGGCGGTCACGGCTGTCGCGGGCGCGCTCGTGGTCGTCGTACGGCGGAACTCGCTCACGCACGAAGCGGAGGAGCTGGAGACCAGGCACGCGACCGAGGACAGCGTCACCGTGTTCGCCAACTGACGGTTTTCAGCCACCGGTTGGTGAGGTTCCTCACTCCAGCGGGACGGACTTGCGGGCGGGATCCCGCAGGTCCGTCCCGCTCGTCAGCCAGCGCTCCTGGAGGGCCTGGGCGCCGTGCACACGCTTCCAGGCGGCCTCGTTCGCAGTCATGGGAAGCAGCGGCAGGAAGTGCACGGGGTCGGCGGGCCCGTCGAGTTCCAGGTCCTCGACCAGGCCACCCGACTCGGCGACCAGGACCGATGTGAAGGGTGCGCCGGGCCACAGCGGCTCGCCGACGTCCAGGGAGGCTCCGGGGGCGATGATCACACCTTCCACCTGCGGGGACGCGGCGAGCACGGCGAGCGGGCGGAGCGCCTTGTCGGTGTCGGCGATCCCGGCCCGGACGGAGAGGACCAGCTCGGCTCGGGGCCCCTTGACCGGGTCGGCGACCATCGCGGTGGGGTCGCTCATGGGGTGCGCGGACATGCCGAGCGTGGCGTAGCGGACGAGGTCGCCCTCCTGGAAGCGGAGCACCTCGATGCGGTCCGTACCGAGGAAGGTGACCGCCGCGCGCGCGTCCGGTTCGCCCAGCGCGGTGCGCAACCGGGCCTCGACCAGAGGAAGAACATCAGCCATGCGGCGAGCATAGAACTCGTCAGTACCCGGCAAAGCAGCGCCTTGACACTTCAGTCGGCTGATACTCTTGCCCGGTGTTCGGGGCAGCACGCAGAAGCGTCGCGATCGAGTCCCGACGCCTGAGAGACTCCCCTACGGGGAACCCCGAACGGGGTATGGAACGTCCCTTACGAGGGACCGGCCGGAGGAGGTGGGGCTGTCATGGATCGAAGTCGACCGTGCAGTACCACTCGCTCTTCCCGCCGCTGATGTAGCTGATTCGGCTGTTCCGCTCCGGCTGACCGCCGTCCTTTCACGCTTGCGTCCTCACACGGAAGAGCACTTCGTTTCGCTTTGCCTGATCGGCCCGATCTGAATCAGCAACGAAGCCCATCACCGCAACGGTGCGGTGCTCCCCGCTTTGTGGACGTGCCAAACATCCTGAGGCCAGGACGTCCCCATTCCGGGTAGTTCCAACCGTGCTGCGGTTCTTCACGCTTCGTTGCCCGTTGCGAAGGAGCCTGCTCATGTCGATGATCCGCGACCTGCGTGCCGTCGTCCGTCCCTCCCGCGTCTCGCTGCGCAAGGACAGCGGCGCGTACGACACCACCCGCGACCCCGCGACTCCCTCCGCCGTCGTCGACTGCGCCGTGTACCGCGACGGCCGTCGGCTGCAGACCGACAAGCCGCTGACCCCGCACCAGGCGATGCGTCAGGTGCGGCGCGACGGGGGCTTCGTGTGGATCGGCCTGCACGAGCCGACCGAGGCCGAATTCTCCGGTATCGCCGGTGAGTTCGGGCTGCACCCGCTGGCCGTCGAGGACGCCGTGCAGGCGCACCAGCGCCCGAAGCTGGAGCGCTACGACGACTCCCTCTTCACCGTCTTCAAGACCATCCACTACGTCGAGCACGACGAACTCACCGCCAATAGCGAGGTCGTGGAGACCGGCGAGGTCATGTGCTTCACCGGCCGGGACTTCTTCATCACCGTCCGGCACGGCGGGCAGGGCTCGCTGCGCGCGCTGCGGCACCGCCTCCAGGACGACCCCGAGCTGCTCGCCAAGGGTCCGTCGGCCGTGCTGCACGCTATCGCCGACCATGTCGTCGACGGGTACATCGCCGTCGCCGACGCGGTGCAGGACGACATCGACGAAGTGGAGACCGAGGTCTTCTCGCCGGGGCGGAAGGGGACGCCGCGCGGCACGGACGCGGGGCGGATCTACCAACTCAAGCGCGAGGTGCTGGAGTTCAAGCGCGCGGTCTCGCCCCTGCTGCGCCCCATGCAGCTGCTGAGCGAGCGGCCGATGCGGCTGA
Organism: Streptomyces sp. NPDC057623; assembly: GCF_042800355.1. Lineage (NCBI taxonomy): Bacteria > Bacillati > Actinomycetota > Actinomycetes > Kitasatosporales > Streptomycetaceae > Streptomyces > Streptomyces sp. NPDC057623. The sequence continues at coordinate 162,598 of NZ_JBHVGZ010000002.1, read as the reverse complement.
TCGACCCGGACATCCAGAAGTACTTCCGGGACGTCGCCGACCACGTGGCCCGCGTGCACGAGCAGGTCATCGGCTTCGACGAGCTCCTCAACTCGATCCTCCAGGCCAACCTCGCGCAAGCGTCCGTCGCCCAGAACGAGGACATGCGGAAGATCACGTCGTGGGCGGCGATCATCGCCGTACCGACGATGGTGTGTGGCGTCTACGGCATGAACTTCGACTACATGCCGGAGACGCACTGGAAGTACAGCTACCCGGTGATCATGGGCATCACGGTGGGCATCTGCCTCGGCATCCACCGCACACTGAAGCGGAACGGCTGGCTCTGAGCGGGCCGGATCCGGCTGGATAGGCTGGGGGCCATGACAAGCGAGCTGCTCGACCAGGCCCTCGTCGAGGAGGCCACCAAGAAGTCCGGCCTCATCTGGGTCAACGGTCCCGGTGTGCCGGCCCGGACGCTGTGGCACGCGTGGCACGAGGGTGCGGCGTGTGTCGTCGGCGACGGTCCGGGCGAGCAGCCGCTGCCGGGGCTGGTCGACGGCGGCTCCGCCGAGGTCACCGTACGCAGCAAGGACAAGGGGGGCCGGCTGGTCTCCTGGGGCGCGAAGGTCGTCGAACTCGCGTCGGGCTCCGAGGCGTGGGAGGCGACGGTCGCCGAGCTGAAGGGCAAGCGGCTCAACGCCCCCGACGGCGAGGCGATGCCGGGGCGCTGGGCGCGTGAGTGCCGGGTGCTGCGGCTGGAGCCGACCGGCGTCACGGGCGTCCTGCCGGACGGGTCCCTGGCCGAGGCGCCGCTGCCGTCCCCGGCGACGACGCGTCAGCCGATCCCCGCGGGGCTTCCGCGGCTGCTGCTGAAGAAGAAGCGGCGCCGCTAGCCGGTCACGACGTCGGCAGCTGCCTGCCGTAGTCCACGGTGTCGCCCTTCTGCGGCTTCTCCAGGGCGAAGTCCTTGCCCCAGTCGGAGAAGGTCAGGGTGCCTCCGCCGCCCGCCCGGGTCAGCAGCAGGGGATACGGGTCGCCCTCCAGGGAGACGTCGAGGGTGCCGCCGGAGCCCTTGTCCCCGGTGATACGGATGGTGCGGACGCCCGCCTGCTCGTGGTGGCCGTCGGTCGCCACCTTGCCGTGCAGCGTCAGCAGGCCGTCGAGGAGCAGGTCCTTGTCCGTGAAGCCGCTGAACTTCTTGTACGCCGGGTCGCCCTGCGGCACCTTCACGTACTTGCCGTTCAGCTTGTCCACGGCCCCGGCGTCCGCCTTGCCGTCGTTGCCCGCGTCGCTCCAGAAACCGGAGTCGGCCTTCAGATACAGCTGCTCGCCAATCCGAAGCAGCTGGAACGTCGCCCCCTGCGCGGTGACCGACCCCGTGGCGCCGTCGGCCTTCAGCCGCATGTCGAGCTTGTAGGTGCGCCCGCTGGTCGCCACGTTCCCGGACAGGTGCACCGCCTCGGCGGAGTCCGCCGCCGTACGGGCCTTGCGCTGGATCTCGGCGACCGGCAGCTTGCCGACCCCGTTGGTGCCCTCGTCCGGGTCCTCACTGCATCCCGTCAGTCCCGTTCCCGACACGACCAGGGCGCAGATGGCGGTCACCAGCGCGGCCCGGCGAGTACGACCCTGGGGAATCGCAGTCACAGGTGGGGCTGCCTTTCTGTCGTGGGACCTGAGCGGCGTACGGCAGCGTACCCGCACGTCACCCCCCGGGCGGAGCCGGTTCGTCCGGACCGCTCACCAGGGCGTATCGGATCCGGACGGGCTAGCCTGAAGCTCACCCGAGCGGGCAATTCGGAAATGCGGCACACCAGCGCGGCCGCGACAGCGACACTGCACGCCCCGCATGCAAAGGAGCCTCAGCCATGGCAGCCGGCGCTCCCCGGATCTTCGTCTCGCACCTCGCCGGCGTCGCCGCGTTCGACCCGAACGGCGACCAGGTGGGCCGGGTCCGCGATCTGGTCGTCATGCTGCGCGTCGGCCGGCGCCCCCCACGGCTGCTCGGCCTGGTCGTCGAGCTGTCCACCCGGCGCCGCATCTTCCTGCCCATGACCCGCGTCACCAGCATCGAGTCCGGCCAGGTCATCACCACCGGCGTGCTCAACGTCCGCCGCTTCGAGCAGCGCCCCACCGAGCGCCTCGTCTTCGGCGAGCTCCTCGACCGGCGCGTCACCCTCGTGGAGACCGGCGAGGAGGTCACCGTCCTCGATCTGTCGGTGGGGCAGCTGCCGGCCCGCCGGGACTGGGAGATCGACAAGGTGTTCGTCCGCAAGGGCGGCCGGAGCAGGGCCTTCCGGCGGGCCAGGGGAGAGTCGCTGACCGTCGAGTGGTCCGCCGTCACCGGCTTCTCCCTGGAGGAGAAGGGACAGGGCGCCGAGAGCCTCCTGGCCACCTTCGAGCAGCTGCGCCCCGCCGACCTCGCCAACGTCCTGCACCACCTCTCCCCCAAGCGCCGCGCGGAGGTCGCCGCCGCCCTCGACGACGACCGGCTCGCCGACGTCCTCGAAGAGCTCCCTGAGGACGACCAGATCGAGATCCTCGGCAAGCTGAAGGAGGAGCGCGCCGCCGACGTCCTGGAGGCCATGGACCCGGACGACGCGGCCGACCTGCTCGGTGAGCTCCCGGAGGAGGACAAGGAACGGCTGCTGAGCCTGATGCAGCCCGCCGACGCGGCCGACATGCGCCGCCTGATGGCGTACGAGGAGCACACGGCCGGCGGTCTGATGACGACGGAGCCGATCATCCTGCGCCCCGACGCCACGGTCGCCGACGCCCTCGCCCGCGTCCGCAACCCCGACCTGTCCCCCGCGCTGGCCGCCCAGGTCTATGTCTGCCGCCCGCCCGACGAGACGCCCACCGGCAAGTACCTCGGCACGGTCCACTTCCAGCGTCTGCTGCGCGACCCGCCGTACACCCTGGTCAGCTCACTCGTGGACGAGGCCCTGGAGGCCCTGGAGCCGGACGCCGCGCTGCCGGTCGTCGCCGGGTTCTTCGCGACGTACGACATGGTCGCGGCGCCCGTCGTCGACGAGTCCGGGTCGCTGCTGGGCGCGGTGACCGTGGACGACGTACTGGACCACATGCTGCCCGACGACTGGCGGGAGACCGAGTTCCACCTTGACGAGGACACCGGTGAGGGGGTGGCGGTCCATGGCTCCTGAGCGGGAGGGCACGCGCGAGCGCGTGGCATCGGGCGCCACCGCGACCACCCGGGCGCCCCGCGCACGCCTCGACCAACCCCGGCCGCCGCGCCGCCGCTTCCTGCCCGAGTGGGACCCGGAGGCCTTCGGACGGCTGTCGGAGCGGATCGCCCGCTTCATCGGCACCGGACGGTTCCTCGTCTGGATGACGGTCGTGATCGTGGTGTGGGTGCTGTGGAACATCGCCGCACCGAGGGACCTGCGCTGGGACGAGTACCCGTTCATCTTCCTCACCCTGGTCCTGTCGCTCCAGGCCTCGTACGCCGCCCCGCTGATCCTGCTCGCACAGAACCGGCAGGACGACCGCGACCGGGTCAACCTCGAACAGGACCGCAAGCAGAACGAGCGGTCGATCGCCGACACCGAGTACCTGACCAGGGAGATCGCGGCGCTGCGCATCGGTCTGGGCGAGGTGGCCACCCGCGACTGGATGCGCTCGGAGCTCCAGGACCTGACGAAGGAGCTGGAGCAGCGGCACAACGGTCAACGGCACAACGGTCACCGCGAGCCCGGGGTATTCCCGGCAGATCGGTCGCCGGGACGTGACGTAGACGACCGCTGACGGCCTTACCGGGGCATGGCTACCGCGCCGTACCATCGTCCTTATGGCTACGGAAGACGCGGTGCGCGAAGCACTGGCGACGGTGAACGACCCCGAGATCAACCGCCCCATCACCGAACTGGGGATGGTCAAGTCGGTGGAGATCGGTGCGGACGGTGCGGTCGCGGTCACCGTGTACCTGACGGTCTCCGGCTGCCCGATGCGCGAGACGATCACGCAGCGCGTGACGGACGCCGTGTCCCGGGTCGAGGGCGTCACGCGTGTCGACGTCACGCTCGACGTGATGAGCGACGAGCAGCGCAAGGAGCTGGCGAACGCCCTGCGCGGCGGCACCGCCGAGCGCGAGGTCCCCTTCGCCAAGCCCGGCTCGCTCACCCGTGTGTACGCGGTCGCCTCCGGCAAGGGCGGCGTCGGCAAGTCCTCGGTCACGGTCAACCTGGCCGCGGCGATGGCTGCCGACGGCCTGAAGGTGGGCGTCGTCGACGCCGACATCTACGGCCACAGCGTGCCGCGCATGCTGGGCGCCGACGGGCGTCCGACCCAGGTCGAGAACATGATCATGCCGCCGTCCGCGAACGGCGTGAAGGTCATCTCCATCGGCATGTTCACGCCGGGCAACGCCCCGGTGGTCTGGCGCGGCCCGATGCTGCACCGCGCACTCCAGCAGTTCCTGGCGGACGTGTACTGGGGTGACCTGGACGTCCTGCTCCTGGACCTGCCGCCCGGCACCGGCGACATCGCGATCTCCGTGGCCCAGCTGGTCCCGAACGCCGAGATCCTGGTCGTGACGACCCCGCAGCAGGCGGCGGCCGAGGTCGCCGAGCGCGCGGGCTCCATCGCCGTCCAGACCCACCAGAAGATCGTCGGCGTGGTCGAGAACATGTCCGGCCTGCCCTGCCCGCACTGCGACGAGATGGTCGACGTGTTCGGCACGGGCGGCGGCCAGATGGTCGCCGACGGCCTCACGCGCACGACCGGTGCGACGGTTCCGGTCCTCGGCAACATCCCCATCGACGTCCGCCTCCGCGAGGGCGGCGACGAGGGCAAGCCCGTGGTCCTGACCGACCCGGACTCCCCGGCCGGCTCGGCCCTGCGCGCGATCGCCGGGAAGCTGGGGGGCCGCCAGCGGGGCCTGTCGGGCCTGTCCCTGGGGATCACGCCCAAGAACAAGTTCTGAAACACCCCAAGGGGCGCGGGGAACCGCGCGAGCGACCCCCGCTCCGACGGTCCGCAGCCGCGAGACCCCACAGAGCCCTACGGCCAAGGGGCGCCGCACAACCCACGGCGCCCCTTCGTCATGCGTACGACACGATGTCCTTGATCTTGGCGAAGCCCAACCCGTACGCGCTCATGCCCCTCCCGTACGCGCCCACGTGCACGCCCTCCTGGGTCGACCCGGCCAGCACCCAGCCGAACTCGGACTCCCGGTAGTGGAACGGCGTGGGCACCCCGTCCACCGGCAGGGACAGCGTCGACCAGTCCGGACCGTCCAGGTCGTCGGCCAGGGCCCACGCGGTCTCCGTCTGCTGCTCCAGCCAGTCGTCGCGCAGCGAGTGGTCCATCTGCCCCGGCCAGGTGAAGGACAGCAGTCCCACCCCCGCGAGCCACGCCGCCGAGGACACCGACGTGGCCTCCAGCAGCCCCGTACCGTCGGCGCTCCTGCGGTCCGGATTCGCCGCGACGGTCACGACCACCGCGAACTTCTCCCGGTCCTCCGTCGCCTCGTTCCGTACGGAGGGCTCGTCGCCGTGCCCGGTCGAACCGTGTTCCACGGACCCGTCGGCCGCCATGCCGACCTGCATCAGCCAGCGCGGTCCCGTGAAGGCCTCGTCGAGGCCGTACCACGGGAAGGGCGCCAGCAGGTAGCCGTCGACCGTGCGCCGGGCGGAGGGGACCTGCTGTCCGCTCTCCACGGCCGGTTCCTGCGCGACTGCCCGACTAGTCGTCTGACTCGTCGTCTCCATGTGCCCGGACGCCTCCTCGTTCTCGCCGGACCAGCCCGGCCCGCCCCCCTTCGGGCGTACTCGTCCGGTCCGCACAACAACTCGGCAGCATAGCCACACCACTCCGAGCAGCAGGGAAACCGCCCGGCGCGTGGGGCGCACAGAGGGCGGGTTCAGGCCGCGCGCGACCCGGGCGGAGTATGAGAAGGGTCACGTACGGGCGGAGTCCCGCTCGCCTGTCCGTACGGCTCAGGTGGCGTCCGCGTCGTAGGGCGGGCGCTCCTCGCGGGGGTTCTCGGGCTTCTTCGTCATGTCGATGGCGGCGCCGGAGGAACCCGCGGAGGACGACGACGAAGAGGAGGACGAGGATTCCGCGTCACGGCCGTGGACGGCGTCGGCGACCTCGGCCATTTCCTTCTTCATGTCGAAGCCGTTGCGGATCTCCTTGATCCCCAGTTCATCGTTGTCCAGCTGCTTGCGGATGAACGTCTTGGGGTTGAGGTCCTCGAAGTCGAAGTCCTTGAACTCCGGGCCGAGCTCCGACCGGATGTCCTGCTTGGCGCTCTCCGAGAACTCGCGGATCTTGCGAATCGTCCGCGTGACGTCCTGAATCATCTTCGGGAGCTTGTCCGGACCGAAAACGAGCACGGCGAGGACGACGAGCGTCACCAGCTCGAGCGGTCCTATGTCATTGAACACCTGAAGCTCCTTGCGATGTCCTCGGTCCTCGGCCCTCAGTGGTCGATTGCGGGTCTTCCGTGGTCCGGGCCGGATCCACGGTACCCGGCGATCCGCTACGACCGGTACTGTCCCGAGGCTTCCGAATGCGGGTGGGCGTGCGGTTTTCCGCGTTGTTTGCCTTGTCAGGGCATGAGCGGGGCGGGCGGGCGCCGTTAGGTGTGATGTTTCTGTGAGTCTCAGGCGCCGCTCGACGAGCCGAGCGTCAGCGAGATCCTTACCTTCTTGCCGCCGCGCTCCAGGGTCAGTTCCAACCGGTCTCCGGGCCGGTGGGCGCGGGTCCGGACGATGAGTTCCTCGCCCGAGTGGACGCGCTGGCCGTCGACCTCGGTGATGACGTCGCCCGGCCTGATGCCGGCCTTGTCGCCGGGGCCGCCCCCGGTGACCGCGGAGCCGCCGTCGCTGCTCTTGGTGCCGACGCGGGCTCCGTCGCCGGTGTAGTCCATGTCGAGGGTGACGCCGATGACCGGGTGGGTCGCCCGGCCGGTGTTGATCAGTTCCTCGGCGACGCGCTTGGCCTGGTTGACCGGGATGGCGAAGCCGAGGCCGATGGAGCCGGCCTGGCCGCCGTCGAGGTCGGACCCGCTGTCGGCGGAACGGATCGCGGAGTTGATGCCGACCACCCGGGCCTGGGCGTCGAGGAGCGGGCCGCCGGAGTTGCCGGGGTTGATGGGCGCGTCGGTCTGCAACGCGTCCACATACGACACATCACTCGCGTCGCCGCTCTCGCCGCCGGCCGTGATGGGCCGTTCCTTGGCGCTGATGATGCCGGAGGTGACGGTGCCCGCCAGGTCGAACGGGGCGCCGATGGCGACGACCGGGTCGCCGACCTGGACGTTGTCGGAGTTGCCGAGCGGCAGGGGTTCGAGGCCGCTGACGTCGGTGACCCTGACGACGGCGAGGTCGTAGCCGCTGTCGCGGCCGACGACGGTGGCCTTGGCGGTGTCCCCGCTGTGGAAGGTCACCGATATCTCGCCCTCGTCGCCCGCGGGTTCGACCACGTGGTTGTTGGTGAGGATGTGACCGCGGTCGTCGAGCACGAACCCGGTCCCGGTGCCCTGCTCGTCGCTGCCGCTCACATGCAGGGTCACCACGCTCGGCAGGGCCCGGGCGGCGATCCCGGCGACGCTGTCCGGCGCCCGCCCGGTGGGCTCGGCCGCGGCCTGCGGCAGCTCCACGTCCCCCACTCCACCGTTGCGCTCGAAATACGCCCCCACGACGCCGCCGACGCCTCCGGACACGAGCGCGAGCAGCAGGACGCCCACGAGGACGGCCTTCCTCCCCCGCTTGCGCCGCTGCTCGTCGGTGACGACCGCGGCGCCGTTCTGCTGGAAGGGGCCGGCAGGGTGGACCTCGCGGGACCAGGGGTCGTAGTTCTGCCAGGGGTTGCCGGGAGGCGGGGCGTCGGCGTAGGCGGGGGCCGGCACGGCCTGAGCGGGGACGTCGGCTGCCTGCGCCGCCGGGGCGGGACCGGGGGTGGGAGCGGGGTCGGGAGTGGCGCTGGGGGTGGCAGGGGCCGTCGGGACCACCGGGGGCGCCGCCTGCGCGGGGATGCCGGGGGCCGGCACGAGCTGGGCGGGGACGACGGCTGCCTGCGCCGCCGGGGCGGGACCGGAGGTGGGGGCGGGACCGGGAGAGGCGGCGGGACCGGGAGTGGCGCTCGGGGTGGCACGGGCCGACGGCTCGGCTGCCGGGACCACCGGGGGCGCCGCCTGCGCGGGGATGCCGGGGGCCGGGCTCGGCACGGGGGCGGGGGCCGGGGCCGGGGTTGGCGACGGCTCGGGCGCTGCGGGCGTGGCCGCGGGCAGGCCGTGCGTCGGTGAGGGCGGCGGCGGTACGGCCGTCCCGTGCGCCGGCGTCGTCGCCGGGTGCTGGACCGGCGGAGCAGGGGCCCAGGGGCCGGGCTCGCCGTAGGGCGGGGTGCTGTAGGGGTCGGGGTCGTGCAGGGGCCTGGGGCGGGCCTCGCCGGGCTCTGCGGGCGTCCGGGCGGTGTCGTCCGGCGACGGCACGGAGGCCACGGGCGCTCCGACCGGCCGCGCCAGCTCGAAGTCACCGTCAGCGGAACCCGCGTCGGCAGCGCCGCCGCTCACACCGCCGCTCGCGGCGGGCGGACGAAGCTCGAAGTCCCCCTCGGTTGAGCCCTGGTCGCCGACTGCCCCGGCCCGGGGCCGCGCCAGCTCGAAGTCACCGTCCCTGTCACCGCCAGGGCCCCGCTCACCGGTGCCTGCGGGTGCGGTGACCGGCGGCGCGTCCGAAACGTCCGGCGTGGTGTCGCTCAACTCGTCCGGCGTCGGTGCGGCCCCTTCCGCCTGGCCCGAAGGTCCGTGCGGTCGAGGCCGGTTCCACCACTTCGCCTTCGCGGGCTTCCCCTCGTTCATGCTCTGCTTCCTGCTCGCTGCTGACCGTTGCTCGAGTAGGACGTCGGCGGAAGCGGACGCAGGTGGTCCCTGGTTTCACGGCAGGCCGCCACCGGGAACGCCCCGGCGCCCGAATGCCTACTCAACTCTGCGCTGTCGCACTCGGCTTCCCTGAACGAAGCCGGGCGACCCCGTGCTACCTCCCCATCCGGCACGCGGCGTCAACGGCGGCCGCGGTGCATCGACTCCGCGCCCGGCCGACAGACACGGCACGCGGCCCACCCCGGATTCAATCAGGTTCGTGGGCCGCTGCGCAGAGGTCGGGTCAGGGGCCGGTGGCCTCAGAGGCGGAAGGGGATGAGGTCGCGTCGGGGACGGGTGCGGCGAGCAGGTCGGGGGACGCCGTGATCCCGGGGGTCTTGGACCACGCGGTCAGCGCGAGCGGCGGGTTCTCGCTGAGCGGGCGTATCAGCGGGGACATGGCGGCCGCGCCGGCCACCACGGGCGCCGTCAGGGTGTGCATGTCCTGGTCGGCGGGCTGGGCCGGCATCCCGGGCAGCAGCGGCGCCGACACCTCGGTCGGGGCCACCGGGGTGTCGGGTGTCCCCTGGCCCTGCGCGAGCAGCGGGCCGACCGCGCGGCGGCGCTGGTTCTCGGGTGTCGTCGCGGCGCCGGTGCTCTGGGTCCGCGCCGGCGTCACGTTGCTGCCGGATCCCGAGCCGCCGCGGGCCTCCGTGTCGGTCGGCGCGCTCGACGTGACGCCGCCCAGCGCGATGGCGGCCAGCGACACCGCGCCCGCCGCGACGAACGCGAACCGCATCCGGGAGGACGCGAAGCGATCGGCGTCATGACGGCCCACGGGGTGGGTGCGGAAGCCGCTGTCGGAGACGGGGAGCGTGGTGGCGTGCGCACGCGCGGGGACGTATCCGAACTCGAAGCGGTCGCTCCGCCTCACTCCGAACGCCCCGGTGGTACCCGGTCGTCCGGACAGTCCGCCCAGTCCTCCCCCGCCCAGCGGCGAGCCGCCGCCGTCCAGGTCACCTCCACCGGGGAGGCCCTGAAGGCGGGCCAGGAAACTCTCGGAGGGAGGCGGCGGGGCCGCCTCCGCGAAGACGTTCTTCAGTCGACGCTGGGCGTCGACCTCCGACTTGCACCTGGCGCAGGTCGCCAGGTGAGCCAGGACGCGCTCACGCGTCTCATGACCGAGCTCTCCGTCGACGAGGGCGGAGAGTCGGTCGCCAAGGTGCTGCTCGGCCAGGAGCCGTTCGGCGGGGTTGGGTCGAGTGCCACTCACGCGGTCGCGCCCCCTCCCCCCAGAGCGGCCACACGCGGCACGAAGGAGCGGCGCTCGGCGCGCGCCTCCGGCGAGCGGTGGGCGAGGGCCTTGCGCAGCTGCGAGCGCCCGCGGTGGATGCGGGACCGGACGGTGCCGAGCTTGACGCCCAGCGTCGCGGCGATCTCCTCGTACGACAGTCCCTCGATGTCGCACAGGACGACCGCGGCGCGGAACTCGGGCGCGAGCGTGTCGAGGGCCTGCTGGACGTCGGCGTCGAAGTGCGCGTCGTTGAAGACCTGCTGGGGCGTGGGCTCCTTGCTGGGCAGCCGCTCGGCCGCGTCATCGCCCAGCGCGTCGAAACGGATGCGCTGCTTGCGACGGACCATGTCCAGGAACAGGTTCGTGGTGATGCGGTGCAGCCAGCCCTCGAACGTGCCCGGCGTGTATGTCGACAGGGAGCGGAAGACGCGGACGAAGACTTCCTGCGTCAGGTCCTCGGCGTCGTGCTGGTTGCCGGTGAGGCGGTACGCCAGTCGGTAGACGCGGCCGCTGTGCGTGCTGACGATCTCCTCCCAGGTGGGCGGAGTCCACGCCTGCCCGTCCGCGTCGGTGGAGAAGGTCGCGGTCTGGGCGTAGTCGCCGGCGTGGCTGTGGTCAGCGGTGTTGTTCACGGATTTCGGCCTGCCCGCCGATCCGAGGAAGCGCCGCAGCACTCCTCCCCGATCCACAGGCGCAGCCGCACCTCCCCTATCGGCTCTGGTGGTGTCCAGCGGAGCCCCTACCATAGCCACCTCGCCCGTTAGCTCCGGATAAGCGGTTTTACGAGAATTTGATCTGGGCTGACACGGCTGATGCGCCTGCGTCAGCAGTTGCTCGCGGCCCCGCTCGGCATCGTGATCCAACTGTGTCCCCCCGCTCGTCTTCCCACCCCTCTAAACGCGCGGTCCCATCTGCGGGTTCCCGCCCGCAACGGATACAGTCACGCCCAGGCAACCACGGGGACAGGAGAGGGTCATTACCGGCAACCGGCAGACGAGCTGGGCGTTCGCCGACGCCTACGTCGCCGAGGACGACGTCCTGCGCTGGGCCCGCGACCGGGCCCGTGAGGCGGGACTGCGCTCGGTCTCGCCCGGCACGGGCGCCGCGCTGCGTTTGCTGGCCGCCTCGGTGGACGCGAAGGCGGTGGCGGAGATCGGTACCGGCACCGGCGTCTCCGGCATCCACCTCCTGCACGGCATGCGCCCCGACGGCGTCCTGACCACGGTCGACCCCGAACCCGAACACCAGCAGTTCGCCCGCCAGGCCTTCCGTGCCTCCGGCTTCGCCAGCAACCGCGCCCGCTTCATCCCGGGCCGCGCCCTCGACGTGCTGCCCCGCCTCGCGGATGCCGGCTACGACCTCGTCTTCTGTGACGGCGACCGGCTCGAATTCCTCGACTATCTCGCTGAATCGTTGCGCCTGCTGCGGCCTGGTGGCCTCGTCGTGTTCGAGGGCGTCTTCGCCAACGGTCGCACGGTGGACTCGGGTCCCCAGCCCACCGAGGTCATACGGATCCGGGAACTGCTGCGCGCGGTGCGCGAGAGCCAGGAACTGGTGCCGTCGTTGCTGCCGGTCGGTGACGGTCTGCTGTGCGCGGTCAAGCGGTAGACGCCGACATCCTGCCGACCGTACGCCACGCACGACCCTCCGTACGCCACCCGCACACCGGAGAAACAGCGACCCCGGCACCACCTGGGATGCCGGGGCCACCGAAAGGGTATGGTCGCTGCCGCGTCAGCCGACGACCTTCTTGAGGGCATCGCCGAGCGCGTCGGCCTCGTCAGGGGTCAGCTCGACGACGAGCCGACCGCCGCCTTCGAGCGGAACGCGCATGACGATGCCCCGCCCCTCCTTGGTCACCTCGAGCGGGCCATCGCCCGTCCGCGGCTTCATGGCCGCCATGCTCGTTCCCCTTCCTGAAACCAGCTCATCGTCAAAGCCGACGGCCCCATGGGAGGGCACGTGTGTCTGGCATGAGACACGCGACACCGGCATCGAACACATTGCTTCCAGGCCATTATCCCGCATCTCAGGACCCGATGACCAACATCAGTCGGCATCGCTTGGGCAACGCGCGCGAGCAAAACCACTCAATTCGGCGATGTGGCTGCGATACTGCGCCGCCGCACTCGCTTCCGCCGAACGGAAGCGGACTGTAATTCTTTGACGCAGGTCACACGTCCGGTCAGACCCGTGGTCGATGATCTCCGCCATGCTGTCCTTCAGACAGGGGCTTACCGACGAGTAGCCCCGTGCCACGACACCGGAGGGGATACGCCATGGCCGACACCGTGCTCTACGAGGTGAGTGACGGACTCGCGACGATCACGCTGAACCGCCCCGAGGCGATGAACGCGCTGAACGTCGAGACCAAGGTCGCCCTGCGGGACGCGGTCCGAGCCGCGGCGGACGACGACGCCGTACGGGCCGTGCTGCTGACCGCGGCCGGGGAGCGGGCGTTCTGCGTGGGGCAGGACCTGAAGGAGCACATCGGGCTGCTGATCTCCGACCGGGAGACGGGGTCGCGGAAGACGATGAGCACGGTGCGCGAGCACTACAACCCGATCACGCGGGCGCTGGCCGGGATGCGCAAGCCCGTGGTGGCCGGCGTGAACGGCGTCGCCGCCGGGGCGGGCTTCGGGTTCGCGCTGGCCGCGGACTATCGGGTGGTGGCCGACACCGCCGCCTTCAACACCTCGTTCGCGGGGGTCGCGCTGACCGCCGACTCCGGCATCTCGTGGACGCTGCCACGGGTCATCGGCCCGGGCCGCGCCGCTGACCTGCTGCTCTTCCCGCGGAACATCAAGGCGCAGGAGGCGTACGAGCTCGGTATCGCGAACCGTCTCGTGCCCTCGGCCGAGCTGCGCGAGGAGGCCGAGAAGGTGGCGCGGGCGCTGGCCGAGGGGCCGACGGTGGCGTACGGGGCGATCAAGGAGGCGATGGCGTTCGGGCTGTCGCACTCGCTCGAGGAGACGCTGGAGAAGGAGGACGAGCTGCAGACGCGGGCCGGCTCGTCCGAGGATCACGCGATCGCCGTGCAGGCATTCGTCAGCAAGGAGAAGCCGAAGTATCTGGGCCGCTGAGCTCGGGACTACTTCGCCGTCGGGGGCCGCGGGTTCGTCGTGGTTCAGCGCGCCCCCGCGGCGGAGCCGCGTCTCGGCACAGCCCCCGCCCCTGAAGGGCGCCTCGCGCCACGCAGGTCTCCAGGTGATCGTCGACCAGGCCGCACGCCTGCATCAGGGCGTATGCCGTCGTCGGGCCCACGAAGCGCAAGCCCCTCTTCTTCAGGGCCTTGGACAGGGCCGTCGACTCCGGGGTGACCGCGGGGACGTCGGCCAGGGTCTTCGGCACCGGGCGGGTGGCCGGATCAGGGGCGTGGGACCAGATCAGTGCGTCCAGGTCGCCCGGCGTCCAGTCGGCCAGCGCGCGGGCGTTCGCGAGCGTCGCGTCGATCTTCGCCCGGTTGCGGATGATGCCCGCGTCCGCGAGCAGGCGGTCCCTGTCGGTGTCCGTGAAGGTCGCGACCTCGGCGATCTCGAAGGCCGCGAAGGCGGCGCGGAAGCCCTCGCGGCGGCGCAGGATCGTGATCCAGGACAGGCCCGACTGGAAGGCCTCCAGGCTGAGGCGTTCGAACAGGGCGTCGTCGCCGTGGACCGGGCGGCCCCACTCCTCGTCGTGGTACGTGACGTAGTCCGGGGTGGACAGGGCCCACGGGCAGCGCAGGGCGCCGTCCGGTCCGGCGAGGGCCATGCCGTCGCTCACTGCTGGTCCTCCTGGGCGGGTTTGTCCATCGACACATGGCCGCCGGAGGTCTGCGCCCCGGCCAGCGCGGACTCCAGGTCGGCGATACGGGCGTCGCGCTCGGCGAGTTCGGCGCCGAGGCGGCTGAGGGCGTCATCGACGTCGGACATGCGGTAGCCGCGGGCGGCCAGCGGGAAGCGGAGGCTGTCGATGTCCGTGCGGTCGACCGGGCGGTCCAGCGGCAGCAGGTCCTGGAGGCGCTCGGGCGCGGCCTCCGGCAGCGGCCCGTCGCCCTCGCCACCGCCCACCACGGCGAGGGTCACCGCGGCGACCACGACGGCCAGCGCGACGACCAGGAACAAGAACATAACCATCGCGGTGGCCCCCACGGTCGATGAATGCGAGCGGTCGAATCTGTCAGGGTCCGATCGTGCCATGCGACTCTGACAGTTAGGGTCGCAGGCGGCTGAAAGGCCAGGACGTGCCAGGACATACAGGGAGAGGTCACAGGGGATGCTCAGGCTGGGCAGGCGTGAGTTCGACACGCACGAGCCGGTGATCATGGCGATCGTGAACCGGACCCCGGACTCCTTCTACGACCAAGGGGCGACGTTCCGGGACGAGCCGGCCCTCGCGCGCGTGGAGCAGGCGGTGGCGGAGGGCGCGGCCATCATCGACATCGGCGGGGTGAAGGCCGGTCCGGGAGAAGAGGTGTCCGCCGAGGAGGAGGCGCGGCGCACGGTCGGGTTCGTGGCCGAGGTGCGGCGGCGCTTCCCGGAGGTCGTGATCAGCGTGGACACCTGGCGGGCCGAGGTCGGCGCGGCGGTGTGCGAGGCGGGGGCGGATCTGCTGAACGACGCCTGGGGCGGGGTGGATCCCGGACTCGCGGAGGTCGCCGCGCGGTACGGCGTGGGGTTGGTCTGTACGCATGCCGGGGGCGCGGAGCCTCGGACCCGGCCGCACCGGGTGACGTACGACGACGTCATGGCCGACATTCTGCGGGTGACCGTGGGGCTGGCGGAGCGCGCGCTGGAGCTGGGGGTGCCACGGGAGGCGATCCTGATCGATCCCGGGCACGACTTCGGGAAGAACACGCGGCACAGCCTTGAGGCGACGCGGCGGTTGGACGAGATGGTGTCGACGGGGTGGCCGGTGCTGGTGTCGCTGTCCAACAAGGACTTCGTCGGGGAGACGCTGGACAGGCCCGTCAAGGAGCGGGTGGTGGGGACGCTGGCCACGACCGCGGTGTCGGCGTGGCTGGGGGCGCAGGTGTACCGGGTGCACGAGGTGGCGGAGACGCGGCAGGTGCTGGAGATGGTGGCGTCGATCGCGGGGCGTCGGGCTCCGGCGGTGGCGCGGCGGGGGCTGGCGTAGGCGTCTCCCCGCCCGCGCCGCCCCTGCCCGTCCCGTCCCTTGAGGGCGCTAGCGCCCCGCCTCCTTCGACACCAACGCCACCGCCTCCTCCACCTCGTCCGTGACGTGGAAGAGGAGTAGGTCCTTCTCGGAGGCCTTGCCCTGGGCGATCAGGGTGTTCTTGAGCCAGTCGACCAGGCCGCCCCAGTACTCGCTGCCGAAGAGGACGATCGGGAAGCGGGTGACCTTCTGGGTCTGGACGAGGGTGAGGGCCTCGAAGAGTTCGTCGAGGGTGCCGAGGCCGCCGGGGAGGACCACGAAGCCCTGGGCGTACTTGACGAACATCATCTTGCGGACGAAGAAGTACCGGAAGTTCAGGCCGATGTCGACGTAGGGGTTGAGGCCCTGCTCGAACGGCAGCTCGATGCCGAGGCCGACCGAGACGCCGCCCGCCTCGCAGGCGCCCTTGTTCGCCGCTTCCATGGCACCGGGGCCACCGCCGGTGATCACCGCGAAGCCGGCCTCGACCAGGCCGCGGCCGAGGCGGACTCCGGCGTCGTACTCGGGAGAGTCGACCGGTGTGCGGGCCGAACCGAATACGCTGATCGCCGCCGGGAGTTCGGCGAGGGTACCGAAGCCCTCGATGAACTCCGACTGGATGCGCAGGACCCGCCAGGGATCGGTGTGCACCCAGTCCGAGGGCCCGCCCGCGTCCAGCAGTCGCTGGTCGGTCGTACTCGCCGTCACCTGGTCCCGCCTCCGCAGAACCGGTCCCAGACGCTGCTCCGACGGTGGCTGCTTCTTCCCCTCGGGGTTACCGGTAGCCATGTGCGCTCCCTCCGCTGCGGGGCCTGCGAGTGCAGGTCGTTCCACCTCAGCGTAGATCCACGCGGGTTACGGACGGGGGACGTGAGCATGACCGCCGTGAAGCGGTGTCCCGCCCGCCCCCGCCCGCGCGGCTACGCCGTGAGCCACGCCCGCAGCCGCTCCTCGCCCGCGAGGATCTTCGCCGTCTCGACACGCTCGTCCCGCTTGTGCGCCAAGTGCGGGTTGCCGGGGCCGTAGTTGACCGCGGGGATGCCCAGGGACGAGAAGCGGGAGACGTCCGTCCAGCCGTACTTGGGGCGCGCGGTGCCCCCGACCGCCGCCATGAACGCCGCGGCCGCCGGGTGGGACAGGCCCGGCAGCGCGCCGCCACTGTGGTCGTCCACCACGAACTCCTCGACCCCGCAGTCGGCGAAGACCTCGTGGACGTGCGCGATGGCCTCCTCCTCGGTGCGGTCCGGCGCGTAGCGGAAGTTGACGGTCACCACGCACTCGTCGGGGATGACGTTGCCGGCCACACCGCCCTTGATGCCGACCGCGTTCAGGCCCTCGCGGTACTCCAGGCCGTCGATCACCGGGTAGCGCGGTTCGTACGAGGCGAGGCGCGCCAGGATCGGGGCCGCGGCGTGGATCGCGTTCGAGCCCATCCAGCCGCGCGCGGAGTGGGCGCGCTCGCCCTTGGTCCTCAGGAGCACCCGGAGCGTGCCCTGGCAGCCGCCCTCGACCTCGCCGTCCGACGGCTCCAGGAGCACCGCGAAGTCGCCCTCCAGCCACTCGGGGCGGGCCTCGGAGATGTGCTTGAGGCCGTTGAGGTCCGCGGTCACCTCCTCGTTGTCGTAGAACACGAAGGTCAGGTCGCGGTTGGGGGCCGGGACCGTGGCGGCGATGCGCAGCTGGACCGCGACGCCCGACTTCATGTCGCAGGTGCCGCAGCCCCACAGGACGCCGTCCTCGTCCAGCCTCGACGGGACGTTGTCCGCGATCGGCACCGTGTCGATGTGGCCGGCGAGGATCACCCGCTCCGGGCGCCCCAGGTTCGTACGGGCCACGACGTTGTTGCCGTACCGGTCGACCGTCAGATGCGGCAGGGCGCGCAGGGCGGTCTCGATCGCGTCCGCGAGAGGCTGCTCGGTACCGCTGACGGAGGGGAAGTCGACGAGCTGCGCGGTGAGCTTCGCGGCGTCCAGCGTGAGGTCAAGGGAGGTGTCGGCCATGGATGCGACCCTAACGCGCCTGGCGGTGGGCCCACTTTTCCCACTGGGCCCATACCGCTCAGTAACCTCGGCTACCTTGTAGGCGTGCCAGAGCCGTCACCCTCCTCCAAACGCCGTGGCCGCATCTTCCGTCGCGGGGCGGCCTTCATGGTCCTGCTCGCCGTCGCGGGGTATCTCGCGGTGCAGTACGTCACCGGCGGCACCGGCACGCCGGGCTGCGAGGTCGTCTCGGACAAGGGCGACGGGACGCGGTACGAGTTCACGCCGGAGCAGGCGGTGAACGCGGCGACCATCGCCGCCGTCGGCACCGGGCGCGGTCTGCCCGAGCGGGCCGTGACGATCGCGCTCGCCACCGCGCTCCAGGAGTCGGCGCTGCGCAACATCACCCACGGCGACCGCGACTCGCTGGGCCTGTTCCAGCAGCGGCCCTCGCAGGGCTGGGGCACCGAGAAGCAGATCCAGGACCCGATCTACTCGGCCGGCATCTTCTACGAGCACCTGGTCAAGGTCCGCGGCTATGCGCAGCTCCCGCTCACCGTCGCCGCGCAGCGCGTGCAGCGCAGCGGCTATCCGGAGGCGTACGCCAAGCACGAGCCGGACGCGACGCTGCTGGCCGCCGCCCTCACCGGGCGCTCGGCGGCCACGCTGACCTGCGAGGGGCGCCCGGCGACCACCGCGCGCGCCTCGGGTCCGGACGCCGTACGGGCCGCGCTCGTACGGGACTTCGGGCAGGACGCGCTTCAGTCGGCCGGGGCCGAGGTGGGCGCCCGGAAGGCCACGCCCACGCCCGCTCCTTCCGTGATCGAGCGCGACGGGCGGACCGTCCTGCTGCCGGTGACCGGCGCCTCCGGCGGGCGCGGTGTCCGCGAGCGCGGCTGGCAGCTGGCCCACTGGGCCGTGGCCAACGCCTCCGACCTGCACATCAAGCGGGTGTCGTTCGCGGGGCGGGAGTGGACCGCCGGGAACACCGACAGCCGGTGGCGGACGGTCACGGCGTCGGGTGCCGCGGGGGCGGAGAGCGCTCTGGGGTCGGTCCGGATCGTGACGACCCACTAGGACGCCAGGGCGGTACGCGCAGGCGTTCGGCGGCTCACTCCCGAGGATTACCCGAGGTGTCGGCCGGCATTGGTGTGGGCAGGTTTCCGCGCGGTCACCCCGACATCCGCCAAAGCCCTTGGGAATCAAGGGCTGTAAGGATTCCGCAGGCTTTCGGGCGAGGATCTTTTTGCCCGTATTTATCCGCAGGCGATAATGCGACGCATTGCCAACTCTTTACGTTGCGGCGCCGCAACCTTCGCGGGCTTCGAGCGGTAGTCACTGCGTCCGAGCCCGGAGATCAACAGCCAGTCGGTCAACTGCCGGGTGCGGTCGGACACTTCATCGTTCTCATCCGACATACCCGTCGAAGGAGCATCATGTCCCTCCCCCTGACCCGCCGGATCGCCCGTGCTGCGCTGATCGTCGCTGCGGGAGCGGCTGCCGGGGTCGGTGCGGCCGGCTCCGCCAGCGCGGCCCCCGAACTGCCCGACGCCTCCAAGGTCGGCGGGCTGACCGCCCTGGACGGCGCGAGCGTCGTCGACGGCGCGGCCACGAACGCCACCGGGCTCGCGGGTGGTGCCGTCGACACCGCGGTCGACGGTGCGCTGCCGACCGCGGCCAAGGCCGGCGACAAGGTGACCAAGACCGGTGGCAAGGCCGCGAAGAAGGCCGTGCCGACCGCGACCAAGGCCGGCGGCAAGGTCGCGAAGAAGGCGACGCCCGCGGCTCAGCAGACCGCTGGTGGCGTGGCCGGGTCGGTCGGGACCGTCCTCGGCGAGGCGGCCGGTACGGCCACGCAGGGCGGCGTGCCGGCGACCGGCTCGCTGCCGGTGCAGGGGCTTCCCCTCAGCTGACGGTCGGCCCGCGACCGGCTTGAGCCGGCGGGGTTCAGGGAGTTCCCTGAACCCCGCCGGCTTCTTTGTGCGCGCCTGGGGAACGACTGCCCCAGCGGTTCACGACAGGCGCCGCACCGCCGCCCTCACCCGCTCGTCCGTCGCCGTGAACGCCACGCGTACGTGCTGGGCGCCCGCCTCGCCGTAGAAGTCGCCCGGGGCGACCAGGATGCCGAGGTCGGCCAGGGCGGCGACGGTGGTCCAGCAGGACTCGTCCTTCGTGGCCCAGAGGTAGAGGCTGGCCTCGCTGTGCTCGATACGGAAGCCGTGGCCTTCCAGGGCCTCGCGCAGGGCCTCGCGGCGGGCGGCGTAGCGGTCGCGCTGGACGCGGACGTGCTCGTCGTCGCCCAGGGCCGCGATGACCGCCGCCTGGGTCGGCGCCGACGTCATCATGCCGCCGTGCTTGCGGATCTGGAGCAGGGGGCCGAGGACGGCCGGGTCGCCGGCCAGGAACGCGGCGCGGTAGCCCGCCAGGTTGGAGCGCTTGGAGAGGCTGTGGACGGCGACGATGCCCTCGTACGAGCCGCCGTTCACGTCCGGGTGCAGGACCGAGACCGGGTCGGCGTCCCAGCCCAGCTCCAGGTAGCACTCGTCGGAGAAGAGCAGGATGCCGTGCGAGCGGGCCCAGGCCACGACGCGGGTGAGTTCCGCCTTCGACAGGACCTTGCCGGTGGGGTTGGACGGCGAGTTCAGCCAGAGGAGCTTCAGGCCCCGCGGGTCGAGCTCCGTCGGGTCGTCGTACACCTCGTGGTCGGCGCGGGCCAGACGCGCGCCCACCTCGTAGGTCGGGTACGCCAGCCGCGGGTACGCCACCCTGTCGCCGGGGCCGAGGCCCAGCTGGGTGGGGAGCCAGGCGACCAGTTCCTTGGAGCCGACGATGGGCAGGACGTGCCGGTGGGTGACCTCGCGGGCGCCCAGGCGGCGCTCCACCCATCCCGTGATCGCGTCACGCAGCGCCGGGGTGCCCCAGACCGTGGGATAGCCCGGGGAGTCCGCGGCGTCGATCAGGGCCTTCTGGATCAGCTCGGGTACCGGGTCGACCGGCGTGCCGACGGACAGGTCGACGATGCCGTCCGGGTGCGTGGCGGCCGTCTTCTTGTACGGCTCCAGCTTGTCCCAGGGAAAGGTCGGAAGACGGTCGGAGACTGCGGACACGGGATCTGGCTCACTTTCTGGTACTGCCGGTACTGGCCGGACACTGCCGGATACGGCAACGCCTCGGTCCCGTACGGCGATCAAGGGTGATCGAGCCGTACGGGACCGAGGCGGCGCGCGTGCGGGCCGCTCTTACTGGTTCTGCGGCGGCAGCGCGGCGACGAAGGGGTGGTCGCGCTCGATCAGACCCAGCTTGCTGGCGCCGCCGGGGGAGCCGAGCTCGTCGAAGAACTCGACGTTCGCCTTGTAGTAGTCCTTCCACTCCTCCGGAGTGTCGTCCTCGTAGAAGATCGCCTCGACCGGGCAGACCGGCTCACAGGCACCACAGTCGACGCATTCGTCCGGGTGGATGTACAAGGACCGGGAGCCCTCGTAGATGCAGTCGACCGGGCACTCCTCGATGCACGCCTTGTCCTTGACGTCGACACAAGGCTGCGCGATGACGTAGGTCACGCTGTCGTTCCTCCTCGATAGGGCGCTGGCGGGCCTCCACAGGCTCCGCCGCCTGGCGCGCGGGAGCGCGGCGTCGTCGATGCCCGCCCCTAGTATCTCCGTTCTTGGGCATGATCCGAACAGGAGGGGTGAACTGACCTGTGGAAATCTCTGCGACGGGGCGCCTTGCGGTCCGTATCACCGCTGCTGACGTGGGTAAACGGGTCTCCGTACGCCGCCGACACGATCCTGCGACCGAGGGTGAGAAGTTCACCGACACGGTGGGTGTTCTCGCATCATGGGACGACGGTGTGCTGCTGATCACACGGAAGAGTGGCGAAACCGTCCGCATCGCGGAATCCTCGCTGGTCGCGGGCAAGGTGGTGCCCGCCGCTCCGGCCCGGCGCCGGGGGCCCTCCGCCTCGTACGGGGAACTCGCTCGGGCCGCCACGCGCGCGTGGCGGCCGGTGGAGAGCGAACGGCTCGGCGAGTGGGAGCTGCGGGCCGCCGCCGGGTTCACCCGGCGGGCCAACTCCGTGCTGCCGCTCGGCGACCCCGGGATGCCGCTGGAGGCCGCGCTCGACGTCGTACGACGCTGGTACGGCGACCGTGGGCTTCCCGCGTATGTGCAGACCGCGACCGGGGCCGAGGGCACGCAGGAGCTGCTGTGCGCGGAGCTGGAGCGGCTGGGGTGGGTGCGTGAGGTGACCGCCGAGCTGTGGGTCGGGGCGTTGGCACCGGTCGCCGACCTGGACGAGGGAGCCGGGGTGGTGCTGGGCCGGGAGGCGGACGAGGCTTGGCTTGCGCGGTACCAGCGCAAGGGGGTGAGCGAGGTGGCCCTGAAGGTGCTCGGGAGCGGGCCGTCGGTGTGGTTCGCGACGGTGCCCGGTGCGGGCGGTGGTGCGCCCGCCGCCATCGGCCGGTGTGTCGTGGACGGGCGGTGGGCCGGGTTCGCCGCCGTGGAGGTCGATCCGGCGCTGCGGCGGCAGGGGCTGGCCACCCGGGTGATGGCCGCGCTGGCCCGCCGGGCGCTCGACGAGGGCGCGTCGGCGGCGTGGCTCCAGGTCGAGGCCGAGAACGCGGGCGCGCGGGAGATGTACGCCGGGATGGGGTTCGGTGCGCATCACGCGTACCACCACTACCGATCAGTGTGAGCAGTGGTACCGATCGCCGCGAAAGGGCACTAGCCGGCTATGCGTCCCCCCTACCCCCCACCGCCCGAACGCTCCGCCGAGCTGCGGCGGCGGTTCGCCGAAGAGGCACGGTCCGAGCGGCCCGACCTGTCCGCGCTGTGTCTGCTGCTGGGCGCCGAGGCGGACGGGGCGCTGGACGAGGCGGGCATGGATTCCGTGCAGGTGGAGCTGGACGGGCTGGCCGGCCGGCTGCCGTTCCGGCCCGGCGGGCCGCGGTCGTGGGCGGTCGCCCTGCGGGAGCTGCTCGGGGAGCGGTACGGGTTTCGCGGCTCCGCCGCGGACTATCAGCGGCTGGAGTCGTCGCTGCTGCATCAGGTGCTGAGGCGGCGGCGTGGGCTGCCGATCCTGTTGTCGGTGGTGTGGATGGAGGTGGCCCGGCGGGCCGGGGCGCCGGTGTACGGGGTGGCGCTGCCCGGGCACTTCGTGGTCGGGTTCGGGCCGACCGAGGAGCAGGTGCTCGCCGATCCGTTCGACGGGGGGCGGGTGCTGGCGGGGAGCGATGCGGAGCTGCTGGTGGCGGGGGCCACCGGGGCGGCGCTGGAGCCGTCGATGCTGACGCCGGCCGATCCGCTGGATGTGGTGCTGCGGATCCTGAACAACATCCGGGCGTGGGCCGCCGCGCGGCCCGAGCGGACGGATGTGGGGCTGTGGGCGGTGGAGTTGTCGTTGCTGCTGCCTTCGCATCCGGCTCGGTTGCGGGTCGAGCGGGCGCGGTTGCTCGTCCAGCGCGGTGACTTCGTCGATGGGGCCGTGGGGTTGGAGGAGTACGCGGAGTTGATCAGTGGGGTGGATGAAGGGGCCGCGGAGCGGGTGCGGGGGGAGGCTCGGGCGGCTCGGGCGATGTTGAACTGAAGGTCCGCCCAGGCGCCGTGGGAGGTTGTGTCGTTGTGCGCCTGCGGGTGCTTCGTGGCGTGTCGCGCAGCTCCCCGCGCCCCTTACGGGGCGCTACAGCCAGCCCTTCTCCCGTGCGATCCGTACCGCCTCAGCCCTGTTTCGTACCGCCAGTTTCTGGATGGCCGTCGACAGGTAGTTGCGGACCGTTCCCTGGGAGAGGTGCAGGGCCGCTGCCAGTTCCGCGTTCGTGGAGCCGTCCTCCGCCGCTCTCAGGACCTCCCGCTCGCGGTCGGTGAGCGGGTTGGCACCCTCTGCCAGGGCCGCTGCCGCCAGAGTGGGGTCGATGACCCGCTCCCCCGCCAGTACCTTGCGTACCGCCTCGGCGAGTTGGGCCGCGGGGGCGTCCTTGACCAGGAAGGCGTCGGCGCCGGACTCCATCGCGCTGCGGAGGTAGCCGGGGCGGCCGAAGGTGGTGAGGACGACCAGCTTCACGGCCGGCAGCGCCGCGTGCAGCTGGGCCGCCGCCTCTATGCCCGTCGCGCCCGGCATCTCGATGTCCAGGAGCGCCACGTCGACGTCGTGCTCGCGGGCGGCCGGCAGGACCTCGTCGCCGCGGGCCACCTGGGCGACGACCTCGATGTCGTCCTCCAGGCCGAGCAGGGCGGCCAGGGCCTCGCGGACCATCGACTGGTCCTCGGCCAGCAGGACCTTGATCGTGGGGCTCATGGGGCGGATTCTACGGCCGGCGCGGTGGCGGTGACCGGGACCCGGGCGATCAGGCGGAAGCCGTGCCTGGTGCCGCCCGCGTCCAGGGTGCCGCCCGCCTTCTCCAGGCGTTCCGTCAGGCCCGTCAGGCCGTTGCCGGGGCCCTCGCCCTTCTCGCCCGAGCCGTTGTCCTCGACGGAGAGTTCGAGGACGGGGCCGTCGAGGGTCTGGCGGCGCAGGAGTTCGACGGTGCAGCGTCGGGCGCCGCTGTGGCGTACGACGTTGGTGATCGCCTCGCGCAGGGCCCAGGCCAGGGCCGTCTCGCTGCCTTCGGCGATGCCGGTGAGGTCCGGCTCGTCCGCGGGCAGGTCGGCGACGACTCCGGCGGCGGTCAACGCGACCTTGGCGCCCGCCAGTTCGGCGGCGAGGCGGGGGCGGCGGTAGCCGGTGACCGCCTCGCGGACGTCCACCAGGGCCTGGCGGCTGACCTGTTCGATGTCGGCGACCTGCCGGGCCGCCTTGTCGGGGTGGTCGGGGAGCATACGGCCGGCGAGTTCGCTCTTCAGCGTGATCAGGGAGAGGGAGTGGCCGAGCAGGTCGTGCAGGTCGCGGGCGAGGCGCAGTCTCTCCTCGTTGGCGGCCAGTTGGGCGACGGTGGCGCGGGCCTCGCGCAGCGCGACCGTCGTACGGACGAGTTCGCGTACGCCCGTCATGGCGAAGCCGCCCAGCAGGGCCGGGATCAGCAGACCGGCCAGGAACTCCTTGCCGCCCGGTGTCGCGAGGGCGATCAGGGTCATCAGCGCGCACGCGCTCGGGATGGTCCAGCGGGCCATGCGCAGCGGCAGGGCCGCTCCGGACGCGATCGAGACGTACACGAAGAGCACCAGCCACTCCCGGCCCAGGGTGAGGGCGAGGACCGTGGACTGGGTCGCGAGGACGCCGAGCGAGGCGAGGACGACGCTGTTGCGTTCGCCGCGGCCCGTGCGGAAGAGCAGCAGCATGTACCAGGTGACGAACGCGGCGAGGCCGATCCAGCCGAGGATCCGCACACCCGTGCTGTGGCCGCCGTGCAGCAGGTCGTTCGCGGGCGCGCTCAGGTAGACCAGCCAGATGCCGGTCCACAGGAGCTTGACGAGCCGCTGCTTGATGTTCTCCGGGCGCTGCCCGATGCCGACGCCGGTCCCGCTCACGCCTTCAGTGTGTCCTTCCGGTACAGCCAGGCCGCGCCGCCCGTGAACAGGGCGAAGGAGACGGCGAGGACGACGAGGTCCTTCGCGTGCGGGGCCTGGCTCTGCTCGATGGCCTGCCCCAGGGCAGCGTACGCGTGCGTGGGCACCCAGGCGGCGATGTCCTGGAGCCACTGCGGGAAGGTCGTCGTGGGCATCCACAGGCCGCCGAGCATGGAGAGTCCGAAGTAGACGATCATCGTGATCGGGCGCACCGCGTCCCCGGTCGCGGAGTACCCGATCGCCACCCCGAGCGCGGCGAAGACCAGGCTCCCGGCCCAGATCGCACCGGTGAGCGCGAGCCACTGCCAGGCGTCCAGGCGTACGTCCTTCACCACGGCGGCGACGACGAAGATGACGACGATGGACGGCAGGCTCACCACGGCCGCGCTCGCCGTCTTGGCCAGCACATACCCGCGGCCCGGCAGGGTCGTCAGCCGCAGCTGCCGTACCCAGCCGCTCTCGCGCTCCTTGGCTATGCGCTCGCTGTTGCCCATCAGGACGGCCGTCAGGGCGCCGAAGGAGGCCATGGAGACCATCATGTACGTCGGCAGGGTCAGGCCGGTGCCGTCGACCTTCGTCGTGCTGTCGGCGCTGCCCGCGATCAGCAGGAACAGCATGGACGGGTAGAGCACCGAGAAGAACAGGAACTTGCGGTTGCGCAGGGCGCGGGTGAGTTCCAGCCGGATCAGGCCCTTCATGACGTACGTGCCTCCTCGGCGGTGGTGATGGCGACGAAGGCCTGCTCGAGGCCGAGCCCGGCGACTTCGAGGTTGCGGGGGTAGAGGCCGAGGCCGTAGAGGGAGTGGACGGTCGCGTCGGCGTCGGCGGACTGGAGGCGGACCGTCCGGCCCGATATGTCGAGGGTCGTGAGGAAGGGCAGGGCACGCAGCGCGGCCTCGTCGACCGGGCCGTCGGCCAGGTCGAAGGAGATCCTGCGCGCGCCCGCCTTCGCCTTGATCTCGGCCGCCGTGCCGTCGGCCAGCAGCCGGCCCCGGTGCAGGACCAGCACCCGGTCGGCGATGGCGTCGGCCTCCTCCAGGTAGTGCGTGGCGAAGAGGACAGTACGGCCCTGGTCGGCCTCTTCGCGCATGGTGGCCCAGAAGGCCTGGCGGGTGGTGACGTCCATGCCGGTGGTCGGCTCGTCCAGCACGATCAGGTCGCTGTCACCGGCGGTGGCGAGGGCGAAGCGGACGCGCTGGGCCTGGCCGCCGGAGAGCTTGTCGACCTTGCGGTCGGCGATCTGTGCGATGCCCGCGCGGGCGAGGACGTCGGGGACGGGGTACGGCCGCGGATGCAGGTCGCAGGCCAGCCGCACCACCTCGGCCACCGTGACCTCGCTCATCAGCCCGCCGCTCTGGAGCATGGCCCCCACCCGCCCGGCCACGATCGCCTCGCGCGGGTCGGTGCCGAAGAGGCCGATCGTGCCGCTGTCCGGCCGCTTGAGGCCGAGCAGCAGATCGAGCGTGGTCGACTTGCCCGCCCCGTTCGGGCCCAGCAGGGCCACGGTCTCCCCCGGGTACAGCGTGAGCGTCAGGCCGTCGACGGCCCGCACATCCCCGTAGCTCTTGCTCACCTGGTCGAATACGACCGCTGTCGTTGTCATGTGCTCCAGGGTGGCCGCGCGAGCCCCGGGCCCGGCAGTGTCGGCGGTCCTGACTGCCGGATGACAGATGTCATACGGCGACGGGGTCACCCCTGGACGCGGCGAGAGGGGGCACCCGGTCGCGCCGGGTGCCCCCTCTCGCCGTGAGCGACGAACCGCTTAGCTGGGGTTCGTGTCGATGACCGCCACGCGGTCGGTCTTGCTCTTCAGCGCCAGCCGCAGGGCGCCGTAGACGTCCTCGACCGTGACGGGCGTCTTCTTGCCGTTGGCCCGGCTGATGACCACGCCGTCGAAGGCGCCGCCGTAGAGCTCCTTCAGCGCGACATAGTCAGGGGCGTCGACGAGCTTGCCGTTGACGGCCTTGACCCGCAGGAACTTCCACAGGGAGTTCTCCGGGCTCAGCGGGACGCTGTGCGCGGCGTCCGTCTGCACGGTCACCTTGGCCGACATCGCCGGCTCCGCGAACTCCTTCATCATCCGGTCGACCTCGGCGTTCGAGACCGTCGGCTGCTGCGTCGTCGTCGGGACGGTCACCGCGCCGGCCGCGCCGGTCTCGACCTGGGCCCGGTAGGCGGACTCGACGGCGTCGGTGGACTTGGCGACGTCGATGCCCTTGCCCGCCTTGCCGTAGACGGCGACGGCCTTGCCGGACTCGAACTTGATCGTGCCGTCGGTCACCGAACCGGAGCCGCCGGAGGCCTCCTCCAGGGCGGCGTGCAGCTTCTCCTCGTCGGTGGGCATGACCGGGTCGACAACCCGGTGGTTGCCGAAGAGGGAGCCGATGACCGAGACCGGGTTGTAGTCGCTGGTCGCGGCCGCGCTGACCGTCTGCTGCATGTCGAACTGAAGCCCGGCCTTGTCCGGCTCCAGCGTCACGGTCTTACCGCCCACCGACAGCTTCAGCGGCTTGTTGACCCGCTCGTCGAAGGCGTCGTTGAGCTTCTGGACCGCTTCGTCGCGGGTGCCGCCGCCGATGTCGACGCCGAGCACGGTGGTGCCCTTGGGCACGTCGGAGTGGGCCATCAGCAGGCCGGCGCCGTAGACGCCGCCCGCGAGGACGATCACTCCGCCGCCGACCAGCGCCAGCTTGTTGCGGCCCTTCTTCTTGGGCGCGCGCGAGGCCGGGGCGTCCGACGAGCCGGTTCCGGGCAGCTTCGGGGGCGTGTGCGGACCGGAGGGCTCGGCGCCGCCCGGGCCGAAGGGGCCGCTCTGGGCGCCGGCGGGCACGACGGGGATGCCGCTGGTGACGGTGTGGCCGGAGACGTTGTCGGCGACGCCGCCGTAGTGCGGGTTGCCGGGCTCGGGGGCAGGCTTCTGCGGGGTGAGGATCGCGGTGTCGTCGCTGAGCCCACCGCCGGGACCGTGGCCCGGGGCGTGGGGGGAGGCGCCGGGACCGGCGGAGATACCGGGGCCGACCGGGGCACCCGGGCCGGAGGGTCCGGGAGGACCACCGGGGCCGCCGGGACCACCGGGACGGCTCGGACCCGCGGAGATACCGGGGGCACCCGGGCCACCCGGACCGGCGGAGATTCCGGAGCCGCCGGGACCACCCGGGCCGCCCGGACGGCCGGGCGCACCGGAACCGCGCGGGCCGCCGGGACCACCAAGGCCGCCCTGCCGGGCGCCGGCGACCGGCGGCACCACCGGTCCGGCGCCGGTGACCGGGCCGGTCGTCGGGCCCGCGGGGCCCTGCGGGCCACCCTGCCCGCCATGGCCGTTCGGGCCGTTGAAGTCGCTCGGGCCGCCGAAGTCGTCGAGGCCGTTCGGAGCGCCGAAGTCGTCGAAGTCGTTCGGGGCGTTGAAATCGGCGGACGGGTCGAAGCCGCCGGGGCCGCCCTGGGCGCCGTAACCGCCCGGGCCCGTGGGGCCGCCCTGCGGGCCGTAGCCGCCCTGGCCGCCGCTCCCGTTCTCCGAGAAGTACGGCAGGTCGTCGCGGCGCGCATCGCCACCGCGGGCACCGTTGCCGTTGCCCAGCGGGCCTGCCGCCAGCGCCTCGGTCACGTCGAAGGAACCGGTGCCTCCGCCGTGCCCGGGAGCCACGGGGCCGCCGGTGGCGCCGCCGGGGAGGCCCGCGCCGTTCGTGCCGCCGGGGCGGGAGCCGCCCGGCACGCTCATCGAGCCGACGACACCGCCGGGCCGACCGGCACCGGCACCCGGACGCGCCCCACCGGCGCTCGCGCCGGGGCCTGGACCAGCGGGGCCCGAACCACCGGGCAGACCGGCTCCGTTGGAAGGCGGTCCACCCTGACCGCCCTTGGGCGCGCCGGACTTGCGCGGCGCGAACCAGTCGCTCGTCTTCTCGCCCGCCTGCGCCGCTGGCTCGGCCGGGGGCTCGACGGTGCCCGTGGACATCGACGTGGCGGCCGACGGCGTCGGCGGCTCGATGTCCGCGCCGCCGCCGGTGGCCTGGCTCTCGGCATCCGCGACGGGCTGGCGCACGACGACCGGCGGAATGGGCCGTGATCCGGGGATGTTGATCCGGATCCGGGTCGTCAGCGTGGTCTCGGTCTTGCGCTCCTCCGGCTGCGCGGCCGAACGGCCCGCGTCCGCACCGCTGTCGGAAGCCATGGGGGTCCCGTACGGCGGCGTGCCCGAGGGGTATGCGGCTCCGCCGTGCCCGTTGGGCCCGGAGGACGGAGTGTCAGTTTCACGACTCAAGGCAGGTTCTCCCGGTTGGCTCCGCCGCCGTTTCGACCCCATTGCTCCGGGCGGCTCGGCGGCGCGCACCACCATACTGGCCACTTCTGGCCCGTATCCCACGACCGCCTGGGAAACCCACACGGGACTCGCACGTGTGCGTCGTGGAGAAGTGGTACGTCACTTGCCAAGTCGGACGCCGTCGCCACCCGGTTGCCGCACCGGGGCGAGGGTGGCGCAGATCACAGCCACAGCCATGCCGCCGAGCAGGAAGAGGTAGGACGCGGCCCCTGTGCCGAAGACGAAGTCGCCCTCCGGGCGGCTGGCGGTGAGCAGGATGACGGTGATCATCCAGCCGCCGGCGGGCGCGACGGCCCCGGCCCGGCCGCCTGTCGCCCTGGCGGCGCCCAGCAGGAGCCCGGCCTCGGCGGCGAGCGCGAGCAGCAGACCGCCCGGGAACCACGCGGGCTGCACCAGCGCCCCGGCCAGGCCGACGACCGCGCCGAGCACGAAGAGTCCGAGGTGGGCGAGGGCGCGCAGGACGGAAGGCCGCTTCAGCTTCAGCGGCTGGGCGAGCATCGAGCTCATGACGCCTCCCCGGGGGCCACACCGGCGAACAGGTCGGTCTCCGTCCCCGCCACCGGATCCGCCGCTCTCTCGCCGCGCACCAACTCGTAGTACTCGGTGGTGAAGAGGGGCTGCGCGAGTTCGTTGGAGAGCGCGAAGTACGGCTCGGTCACCTCGGCCACGTCGATCTGCGTGGCGTGCGCCCGCATCGCGGCGGCCTTGGCGGCGGCGTACGCGGTGCCGTCGATCACGGTGGTGATCCGCTCGTCGTCCACGACGCCCGGTACGTCGTCGATGACGGCCGCCTTGTCGAACGGCAACCCGGGCAGATCCGCCTGAAGCCGGGCGAAGGCCCCCTCGGCGACCGTGCGCGGGACGCGGTTCCAGTAGACCTTGGGGATCTGCCAGCCGGAGTCGGCGGCCAGCTCGGCCGCGCGCGTGGCGATGCGGTGGGCCTGGATGTGGTCGGGGTGGCCGTAGCCGCCGTCGGGGTCGTAGGTGACCAGGACCTGGGGGCGTACCTCCAGGATGACCTCGACGAGAGCCCGGGCCGCGTCGTCGACGTCCGCCTGCCAGAGACTGGCCGGGTCGTCGTTGTCGGCGAGGCCCATCATCCCCGAGTCCTCGTAACGGCCGTTGCCGCCGAGGAGACGGAAGTCCTCGACGCCGAGCTCGCGCATCGCGGCCGTGAGCTCACCCAGGCGGTGTTCGCCCAGAGCGGCGCCGGTCAGGTGCCGAAGCTCAGGGGGGATGACCTCGCCGTGCTCGCCGAGGGTGCAGGTGACCAGGGTCACCCGGGCACCCTCGGCCGCGTACTTGGCCATGGTGGCGCCGTTGTTGATCGACTCGTCGTCCGGGTGCGCGTGCACCAGGAGCAGACGCCGGTCGGGCAGTTCCGTCATGGAGCCCACCCTACGAGGCGGCACCGACAGTGCCGCCCGCGCGGCTCAGAACTTGATGCCGCCGATCATGCCCGCGATGTTCGTCGTCAGCTCGCTGATGGTGGGGGCGATGGTCGAGGACGCGAGGTAGAACCCGAGCAGCATGCACACGACCGCATGGCCCGCCTTCAGTCCTGACTTCTTGATCAACAAGAAGACGATGATCGCCAGCAGCACCACCGCCGAAATCGAGAGTGCCACGGCGGTTCACCTCCAAGAATCCCAAGGGTGGGGGGTCGGAATATGGGGGCAGATAAATCCATACGACAGCCAGCAGGTTCATACCCACTATGCGCTATTGATCATAACTATCCGCCCGTGCGCATCGATCGGCGCACAGCCGCACAAGGGGGCGCACTGGCCAATATGGTCGGGGCATGACGACCGAGCCAGTCTCCTTTCCCCGCCGGCACGCCCGCACCCAGAGGTTCACGCTCGGCGCGCCGCGCGCGTTCGCGGTGGCGCCCGACGGTTCCCGTGTCGTTTTCCTGCGCTCCGGCTCCGGTACGGACCCGGCCAGTTCGCTCTGGGTGCTCGACACGGCGGACGGCGGGGAGCGCGTGGCGGCCGACCCGCGCGCCCTGCTGGGCGGCGGCGCCGAGGACCTCTCGGCCGAGGAGCGGGCGCGGCGCGAGCGCAGCCGTGAGGGCGGTGCCGGCATCGTCGCCCACGCCACCGACAGCGCCGTCGAGTTGGCGTCTTTTGCGTTGTCAGGGCGGCTTTTCACCGCCGAGCTGCGGGCCGGTACGGCACGTGAACTTCCGGTCCCCGGGCCGGTGATCGACCCGCGCCCCTCCCCCGACGGACGGCATGTCGCGTACGTCGCGCGGGGCGCCCTGCGGGTGGTGGGCGCCGAGGGCGAGGGCGACCGTGCGCTCGCCGAGCCGGAGTCGGACGGGGTGACGTACGGACTGGCCGAGTTCATCGCCGCCGAGGAGATGGGGCGCTCCCGGGGCTTCTGGTGGGGGCCCGAATCGGACCTGCTGCTGGTGGCGCGCGCGGACGACACGCCGGTGCGCCGGTGGTGGATCTCCGATCCGGCGCATCCTGAGCGCGAACCGCAGCAGGTGGCCTACCCGGCGGCGGGAACCGCGAACGCGGAGGTGCGGCTGTTCGTGATCGGCCTGGACGGCGTGCGGACGGAGGTCGCGTGGGACCGGAAGCGATACCCCTATCTGGCGCGAGTGCACTGGTCAGAGGCGGGTGCGCCACTGTTGCTCGTACAAGCGCGCGACCAGCGCAGCCAGTTGTTCCTGGCCGTTGACCCGGCGACGGGGGCGACGCGGATGGTGCACGCGGACGAAGATCCACAATGGCTTGATCTTTTCCCCGGGGTGCCCTGCTGGAGCCCGTCCGGTCACCTCGTGCGCATCGCCGACGAGGGGGGCGCGCGCGTGCTCACGGTGGGCGAACGTCCGCTGACCGGGCAGCAGTTGCACGTCCGGGCGGTCCTGCACGTCTCCGCCGACGACGTGCTGGTCTCGGCGTCGGCGGGTGCGGCCGCGGCGGCCCCCGAGATCGGTGAAGTGCATGTGTACCGGGTGAACGAGCTCGGCATGGAGCGCCTGTCGCAGGAGCCCGGCGTGCACTCGGCGGTGCGTGCCGGGGGCGTGACCGTGCTGGCGTCCCACACGCTCGGCCGACCCGGGGCCCAGGTGCAGGTGCTGCGCGACGGGAAGCGGATCGCAACGGTCCGCTCCTATGCCGAAGATCCCGGTTTGACCCCGCGCGTGACCCTCACCGAGGGGGGCGCACGCCGCATCCCGTGCGCCGTGCTTATGCCTCGGGACTACGCCGGGGACACCCCGCTCCCGGTTTTGCTGGATCCCTACGGGGGACCGCACGCCTCACGGGTCGTCGCCGCGCACAACGCGTACCTCACCTCGCAGTGGTTCGCGGACCAGGGGTTCGCCGTGATCGTGGCGGACGGTCGCGGTACGCCGGGACGCTCGCCCGCGTGGGAGAAGGCGGTGCACGGGGACTTCACGGTCTCCCTCGACGACCAGGTCGACGCGCTCCAGGACCTCGCGAAGTCCCATCCCCTCGACCTCTCCCGGGTGGCCGTCCGCGGCTGGTCGTACGGCGGCTGGCTGGCCGCACTGGCGGTGCTGCGCCGCCCGGACGTCTTCCACGCGGGCATCGCGGGCGCGCCGGTCACCGACTGGCGGCTCTACGACACGCACTACACGGAGCGGTACCTGGGCGACCCGGCCGCGCGGCCGGAGCCGTACGCGAAGAGTTCGCTGATCACCGCGGACGGGCTCTCCTCGCCCGCCGGGCCGCATCGCCCGCTGATGATCGTGCACGGGCTGGCCGACGACAACGTGGTGGTCGCGCACGCCCTGCGCCTGTCCTCCGCCCTGCTGGCCGCCGGCCGGCCGCACGAGGTGCTGCCGCTGTCCGGGGTGACCCACATGACCCCGCAGGAGCAGGTCGCCGAGAACCTGCTGCTCCTTCAGGTGGACTTCCTGAAGCGGTCGCTGGCATAGCCGCACAAAGGTGCACGAACTGCGTTAACACGCAGGCAACTTCACGGAAGCGGTACCGATATACGGACGGTGGAGGCTGAACAGCGTACGGCCGTGCGGGTGCCGTGAACGGGCCGGGGTGCGCCATGTCACCCCGGCCCGTTGCTTTGCCCCTCCGTCGCGAAGTGGCACGCCGAGTCGTGGGCCTGCGGCCCGCTCAGCGCCCGGAACCGCGGGGGCACCGCGAGCTGCGGCACCTCCAGGGCGCAGCGGTCCTCGGCCTTCCAGCAGCGGGTGCGGAAGCGGCAGCCGGAGGGGACGTTCGTCGGGGACGGCACGTCGCCCGCGAGGATGATGCGCTCGCGGCGGTCCCGGGCCCGAGGGTCGGGGACGGGGACCGCGGAGAGCAGCGCCTGGGTGTAGGGGTGCGTGGGGTGGTCGTAGATCTCGGCGTCCCTGCCGATCTCCACGATCCGGCCGAGGTACATCACCCCGACCCGGTCGGAGATGTGCCGCACGATCGACAGGTCGTGGGCGATGAAGACGTAGGAGAGGGCGAACTCGTTCTGGAGGCGGTCCATCAGGTTGATGACCTGGGCCTGGACGGAGACGTCCAGCGCGGAGACGGGTTCGTCGGCGACGATGACCTCCGGGCGCAGGGCGAGGCCGCGCGCGATGCCGATGCGCTGGCGCTGGCCGCCGGAGAACTGGTGCGGGTAGCGGTTGATGTGCTCGGGGTTGAGGCCGACCACGTCCAGCAGCTCGCGCACCCTGCGGCGCCGGTCGCCCTTCGGGGCCGCGTCGGGGTGGATGTCGTACGGCTCCCCGATGATGTCGCCCACCGTCATGCGGGGGTTGAGGGAGGTGTACGGGTCCTGGAAGACCATCTGGATGTTGCGTCGTACGGCCTTCAGCGCGCGGCCGGACAGGCGGGTGATGTCCTCGCCCTTGTACTTGATCGAACCGGCCGTCGGGCGCTCCAGGTTGACCAGCATCTTGGCGACCGTCGACTTGCCGCAGCCGGACTCGCCGACGATGCCGAGGGTTTCACCGCGGTGCAGGGTGAAGTCGACGCCGTCGACGGCCTTGATCGCGCCGACCTGCTTCCTGAACAGGATGCCCTGGGTGAGCGGGTAGTGCTTGACGAGCCCGCCGACCTCCAGAATCGCCTCAGCCATGCAGGCACTCCCTCCAGAAGTGGCAGGCGCTGCCCCGGTCCGTGTCCGACTCGGTGACCTCGTGCAGCGGGGGTACGTCGGTGCGGCACAGGTCCCTGGCCGTGGGGCAGCGGGGGTGGAAGGCGCAGCCCTGCGGGATGTTCATGAGGTTGGGTGGCAGGCCCTTGATGGCGTAGAGCTCCCGGCCCTTGTGGTCCAGGCGCGGGATGGAGTCCAGCAGGCCCTTGGTGTACGGGTGGGCGGGCGCCTTGTAGAGGTCGTGGACCGGTGCGGACTCGACGATCCGGCCGGCGTACATCACGGCGATCCGGTCGGCGACGTCGGCGACGACACCGAGGTCGTGGGTGATGAGGATGAGCCCCATGCGGTACTCGCGCTGCAGCTCCGCGAGCAGATCCATGACCTGGGCCTGGACGGTGACGTCGAGGGCCGTCGTCGGCTCGTCGGCGATGATGAGCGCCGGTTCGAGGGCGAGGGCCATCGCGATCATGATGCGCTGGCGCATGCCGCCGGAGAACTGGTGCGGGTACTGCTTGACGCGCTCCCTGGCGGCCGGGATCCGCACCCGGTCCATCAGCTCCACCGCCTTGGCCCGCGCGTCCTTCCTGGACATGCCGCGGTGCACGACGAACATCTCGCCGAGCTGGTCGCCGACGGTCAGGACGGGGTTCAGTGACGACAGGGCGTCCTGGAAGATCATCGCCATCTCGGCGCCGCGGACCTTGCGCCGCTGCTCTTCCTTCAGCTTCAACAGGTCCCGCCCCTGGAAGAGGATCTCGCCCCCGGTGATCCGCCCGGGCGGCATGTCGAGGATCCCCATCACGGCCTGCGCGGTGACCGACTTCCCTGACCCGGACTCCCCGAGCACGGCGAGTGTCTCCCCCGCGTCCACGCCGTAGCTGACACCGTTCACGGCCTTGGCGACGCCGTCCCGCGTCCGGAACTCCACCTGCAGATCACGCACTTCGAGCAACATGCCGCGGGCTCACCTCACTTTCGGGTCGGGGTGTTGGCGCTCCGCTGCTTGTGCCGCGAGTGCCGATGTGCCGTCGGTCGCCTGCGGCCCCGCCGTGGCCGGTCGCGCAGTTCCCCGCGCCCCTGAGCGTCGGTCGCCTGCGGCCCCGCCGTGGCCGGTCGCGCAGTTCCCCGCGCCCCTGAGCGTCGGTCGTCTGCGGCGCCGCCGTGGCCTGTCGCGCAGTTCCCCGCGCCCCTGAGCGTCGGTCGTCTGCGGCGCCGCCGTGGCCTGTCGCGCAGTTCCCCGCGCCCCTTGGGGCACTGCCGAACCGGAGCGGACTTCGCTCGGCCTGTCTCGGGGTACGAAGCGAACCACGCCGCCCTCACCTCAGCTTCGGGTCGAGGGCGTCGCGTACCGCGTCGCCGAGCATGATGAAGGCCAGGACCGTGATGGCGAGGGCGCCCGAGGGCCACAGGAGGGCGTGGGGGGCGTTGCGGATGTAGGGGGAGGCCGCGGAGATGTCGATGCCCCAGGAGACGCTCGGGGGTTTCAGGCCAACGCCCAGATACGACAGGGTCGCCTCCAGGGCGATGTAGGTGCCGAGGGCGATGGTCGCCACCACGATCACCGGGGCCACGGCGTTGGGCGCGATGTGGCGGAGCAGGATGCGGGAGTTGGAGGCGCCCAGGGCCCGGGCGGCCTGGACGTAGTCGTTCTGTCGGGCGGTGATGACCGCGCCCCGGGCGATGCGGGAGATCTGCGGCCAGCCCAGCAGCACGATGAAGCCGATGACCGGCCAGATGCTGTTGCTGGTCACCACGGAGAGGAGGACCAGGCCGCCGAGGATCACCGGGATCGCGAAGAAGACGTCGGTGACGCGGGAGAGGACCGAGTCCCACAGGCCGCCGAAGAAGCCGGCCAGCGCCCCCAGCACCGAGCCGAGGACCGCGACCCCGAGCGTGGCGCAGACGCCGACGGCGACGGACGTACGGGCGCCGTAGACCGTGCGGGTGTAGACGTCACAGCCCTGGCCGTCGTAGCCGAAGGGGTGGCCGGGCCCGGAGCCCTGCTGGGCCTTGGCGAGGTCGCACTTGAGCGGGCTGCCGGAGGCGATCGCCGAGGGCCACAGGGAGATGACGACCAGGAAGAGGATGATCAGCGCCGAGACGAGGAAGACGGGGTTGCGGCGCAGGTCGTGCCAGGCGTCGGACCAGAGGCTGCGGGGCCGGTCGGCGGCGGGGGCGGCCTCCGAGGGGTCCTGGCCCTCGGGGGCGGTGCTCTTCGGTCCGCCGGGCAGGGGGGACGGGCGCCGTTCGAGGGTCTCCGCCTCGCTCGCGGCCAGGTGCATCGCGCCGCCCGGGCCACCGCTGCCGGCGATCGCGCCCTCGGGCTGGAAGGGCTGCTCAGGCATAGCGGATCCTCGGGTCGAGTACGGCGTACAGGAGGTCGACGACCAGGTTGCAGAGGAGGAAGACGAGGACGAGCACCGTCACGAAGCCGACGACCGTCTGGGTGTTCTGGCGCAGGATGCCCTGGTAGAGCTGGTAGCCGACGCCGTGGATGTTGAAGATCCGCTCGGTGACGATCGCGCCGCCCATGAGGAAGCCGATGTCGGCGCCGATGAAGGTGACGACGGGGATGAGGGAGTTGCGCAGCAGGTGCCGGGTGACCACGCGGTGTCTCGGCAGGCCCTTCGCGATCGCCGTGCGGACGTAGTCGGAGCGGCGGTTCTCCGCGATGGAGGTGCGGGTCAGGCGGGTGACGTAGGCGAGGGAGACGGAGGCCAGGACGAGGCCCGGGAGGAGCAGCTCCGCGAAGGGGGCGGCCGGGGAGACGGAGGGGCGGATCCAGCCCCACTCCACGCCGAGCAGCAGTTGGAGCAGCAGGCCGGTGACGAAGGTGGGGACGGAGATGACGACCAGGGTGAGCAGCAGGACGCCGGTGTCGACGGGGCGGCCGCGGCGCAGGCCGGTGAGGACGCCCAGCGTGATCCCGATGACGATCTCGAACAGGATCGCGACGACGGTGAGCCGGAAGGTGACCGGGAAGGCCGTCGACATCAGCTCGGTGACTTCCTGACCGTTGAACGCCGTACCGAAGTCTCCGGTGAAGACGTTCCCCATGTAGGTCAGGTACTGCTGCCACACGGGCTTGTCGAGGCCGAACTCCTTGCGCAGCTGGGCGGCCGTCGCCGCGTCGCACTGCCGGTCGCCGCACAGGCCCGCGACGGGGTCGCCCATCACGTTGACCATGAGGAAGATCAGCAGGGTGGCCCCCACGAACACCGGGGCCATCTGCAGCAGGCGCCGGAGGACGTACCGCCCCATGGCGGGCTCAGCCGACCTTGATCTCGTGGTAGACGGGGACGCTGAAGGGGTTCAGGGCCACGTTCGACAGCCGCTGGGACCAGCCGGCGCTGCCGTTCTGGTACCAGAGCGGGATGGCGGCCATGTTGTCCCGGACGACCTCCTCGGCCTTCTGGAACATCTCCACGGCCTTCGCGGGGTCCGTCTCGGCGTTCGCCTCGTCGACGAGCCGGTCGAACTCCTGGCTCGACCACTTGCCGTCGTTGGAGGAGGCGTCGGTGTAGTAGAGGGGCTGGAGGAAGTTCTGGGTCAGCGGGTAGTCCATCTGCCAGCCCGCCCGGAAGGGCCCGGAGAGCTTCTGGGTCGTGCTCTTGCTGCGGAAGTCGGCGAAGGTGCCGATCGGGTTGCCGACGCAGGCCCGGTCGTTGCCCAGGGCGTTGTTGATGGAGTTGCAGACGGCGTCCACCCACAGCTTGTGGGAGCCGGTGTCCGCGTTGTACGTGATCTTCACCTGGCCGCCGGGCAGCCCGCCGCCCTCCTTGATCAGCTTCTTCGCCGCGGCGGCGTCGTAGCGGCACCACTCACCGCACAGTCCCTCCTTGTAGCCGCCGTCCTTGCCGAGGACGGGTGAGGTCCAGTCGGTGGCGGGGGTGCGGGTCCTGTGGAAGATGGTGGCGGTGATCTGCTCGCGGTCGATCGCCCGGGACAGCCCCTTGCGGACGCTGACCGAGCCGGCCGTGTTCCATTCCTTGTCGTAGTGGGGGAAGGCCAGGGTCTGGATGATGCCGGCCGGGGTGTTGAGGTAGCGGTCGCCGAGGTCGCTGCGGACGTTCTTCAGCTGCTGGGCCGGGACGTCGTCGAGGAGGTCGAGGTTGCCGGCCATCAGGTCGGTGTAGGCGGTGTTGTTGTCCGTGTAGACCTTGAGGGTGACGCCGCCGTTCTGCGCCGCGTCCGGGCCCGGGTAGACGTCCCACTTCGTCAGGCGCATCTCGGAACCCTTGGTGTACGACTCCACGGCGTAGGGGCCGTTGCCGACGGGCTTGTCCAGCCAGCCGGCGTGGTCGTCGTAGAACACGCGCGGCAACGGGACGAAGGCGTTGTAGCCGAGGGTGTCCGGGAAGCTGGAGAACCTCTGGCTGAGCCGGACGGTGAACGTCCGGTCGTCCACCACCTTCAGTCCGGACATCGTGTCGGCGCGCTGCTCGCCCTTCTCGGGGTGGACCTTGTCGTAGCCCTCGATGTAGCTGAAGAAGTAGGCGTTCTTCTGGTTGTTGCGCAGGCTCGCCCCGTAGTTCCAGGCGTCCACGAAGGACCTGGCGGTGACCTTCTCGCCGTCGCTGAAGGTCCAGCCGTCCTTGACGGTGATCGTGTAGTTCCGCGAGTCGGAGGTCTCGATCCGTTCGGCGAGCATGTCCTCGGCGGCGCCGGTCTTCGGGTTGTACTGCTTCAGCCCCCGGAAGATCATGGAGAGCACCTTGCCGCCCTGCACCTCGTTGGTGTTGGCCGGCTCCAGCGGGTTCTGCGGATCGGTCCACGAGGAACTCAGCACCGCGCCGACGTCGCCGCTGCCCTCCCCGCCGTCACTCCCGCCTCCACAGGCCGTCGCGGCGAGCGCGACCGCCACCGCGCTCGCGGCCCATCTGGCGTGCGTGGCTCCGCGCATGGAGTGCCTCCTGCTCTGGTGATGATCCGTTACGGGCCAATATCGAGTCAAAAGCCGTATAACGCACACGGACTCCGGCCAATGGAGCAACACACCATCCAGATGCACGAACCAGCACGGCACCCCCGTGCGCGACGAAACGGACTTCTCCCACCCGGTTCGATGGATCTTCGATGTAGGGCGCAATGGATCTTCGCGATCCGATGCCGAACCGTTGAATTAGGACCGCTGGATGTACACATTTCGATACGGAGCCGTCCGCATATCGAACTTGTTGCCCGAATAGTCCAGTTAGTCCGAGTCAAGGCACAACTCAATCACGTTGCGCTACCCGCGTAGCTACGGAATGGTCAAGACAGGGTAAAGAACGTAAAGAGACAACCAAGTCGGCCGAGAATTTATTGACCTTGAATGAATTGCGTTGAAAAAGTCCGGCGTAGCCCGTAGGGGAGCGTGCCCTGCGGAGTCATCAGACCCTCCCTTGGGCCAGGAGCACCATGACCCCCCCAACTCCATCTGCGGCTGCCCCGCTTGAGGTGACCGACGAGAGCGTCGAGAAGTCGATCACTTCTCCCGCCCCCTCGGCCAACGAGAGCAAGTCCCCGGGACAGCTGGCTTGGCGTCGCTTCAAGCGGGACCGCACAGGCGTCGCTGCCGCGTGCATCGTGATCTTCTTCTTCGTGATCGCGCTGTGCGCGCCTCTGATAGCCAATCTGTACGGGAAGGATCCGTACACGACGTACGGACTGAACACGCCCGGACTGCTGGGTGACAACGGATACCCGGTCGGACCGAACGGCGGCATCAGCGGCGAGTTCTGGTTCGGCATCGAGCCCCAGCTCGGCCGGGACCTGTTCACCTTCCTGCTCTACGGGATCCGCAACTCCCTGCTCATCGCCGCGGCCATCACGATCCTCGTGGTGATCATCGGCGTGACGCTCGGAGTCACCGCCGGCTACCTGGGCGGCAAGACGGACTGGCTGATCGGCCGGGTCATCGACATCCTGCTGGCCTTCCCGTCGCAGCTGTTCTTCGTGGCCTTCACGCCCGTGGTGCTCGCCCTGTTCGTGAGCGCCGACGAGAACACACCCGTCTGGCTCACCGTCGTCTGCCTCGTCGGCCTGCTCACCGTCTTCGGCTGGGCCTCCATCGCCCGACTTCTGCGCGGTCAGGTACTGGCCCTGCGCGAGCGGGAGTTCGTCGAGGCCGCCAAGGTCACGGGCGCGTCTCCGGCACGCATCATCTTCAAGGAACTGCTGCCCAACCTCTGGACGCCGATCCTGATCCAGGCGACTCTCGCCGTCCCGGCGATGGTCACCACCGAGGCGGGCCTCGCCTTCCTCGGCGTGGGCATCCAGGACCCGACGCCGGACTGGGGCGTCATGATCGGTGCGGCCGCCAAGGTGTACCAGGACGACATCACCTTCCTGCTCTTCCCGGGTGTGTCCATGGTGATCTTCGTCCTGGC
Source organism: Streptomyces sp. NPDC057623 (assembly GCF_042800355.1). NCBI lineage: Bacteria > Bacillati > Actinomycetota > Actinomycetes > Kitasatosporales > Streptomycetaceae > Streptomyces > Streptomyces sp. NPDC057623. The sequence continues at coordinate 122,103 of NZ_JBHVGZ010000002.1, read as the reverse complement.
GTTCAACCTCCTCGGCGACTCGGTGCGTGACGCACTCGACCCGAAGACCAAGCGCTGACTCCGGCCCATTTCAGGACCCCGGCGAAGGTGCCGGGGTGCCGGATCTCTCTCATCACTCTCATTTCGAAGGCAGGATGCGATGTCCTTCTCGCGTAGAAACTTCCTGATAGCCACGGGCGTTGTCGCGGCGTCGAGCTCCGTGCTGAGCGCGTGCAGCAGCGGCGACTCCACCAACAACACCGGTGGCGGCAAGCAGGATGCGGCCAAGGCCGACGCGACCGTCGTCAAGATCGGCACCGCCGAGGACTCCAAGGGCCCGGCCCCGGAGGTCTCCGGCGCGAAGAAGGGCGGCACCGTCTACCTTCTGAACGACGACGACTTCTCGCACCTCGACCCGCAGCGCATCTACTACGCCTGGAACTCGCTGGCGGCGATGGTGCTCTCGCGCACCCTGACCGGCTACAAGATCGCCGACGACGGCTCCCAGACGCTGGTCGGCGACCTCGCCACCGACACGGGCACCATGAAGGACGGCGGCAAGACCTGGTCCTTCACCCTGAAGGACGGCGTCAAGTGGGAGGACGGCTCCGACGTCACCGTCGACGACGTCCGCCACGGCATCGAGCGCTGCTTCGCCAACTTCGTCACCGAGGGCGCCTTCTACGTCCAGACCTGGCTGACCGGCTCGGCGGAGTACCGCAAGTCGTACCCGGGCCCGTACGGCGGCAAGCACCTGAAGTCGATCGAGACCAGCGGCAAGACCATCACCTTCCGCCTCTCCGAGGCGCGTCCCGACTTCAACTACGTCATGGCGATGCACTCCTACGCGCCGACCCCGGTGAAGAAGGACACCAAGCAGGACTACGACAAGAAGCCGGTCTCCAGCGGCCCCTACCGGGTCAAGACCCACGTCACCGACAAGTCGATGACGCTGGTGCGCAACGAGCACTGGGACGCGGCCACGGACCCGATCCGCAACGCCTACCCGGACCAGTTCGACTTCACCTTCGGCATCGAGCAGCTGACGGCGATCGACCGCCTGCTGGCCGACGCCGGCAAGGACCAGTACGCCACCAGCTGGCGCACCATCCCGCAGGAGCGCGTCCAGAAGGCGCAGACCGAGGCCAAGGACCGCGTCTTCGAGCAGCTCGGCAACGGCGTCAGCTGCTACTGGATCAACACCGGCCGGGTCAAGGACAAGTCCGTCCGCGAGGCCATCATCAAGGCCTGGCCGACCGCCGCGATCCGCCAGCTGCAGGGTGGCTCGGTCCGCGGTGACTACGCGACCGGCATCATGAGCCCGCTCGTGGCCGGCTACGAGTCGCAGGACGTCTGGGGCAAGCTGAAGAACCCCGCCGGCGACCCGAAGGCCGCGAAGGCGATCCTGAAGAAGGCCGGCAAGTCCGGTTACAAGGTCGTCTACGCCTACCAGAACGACCCGACCCAGGCGAAGATCAAGGTCGTCGTCGAGAACGCCCTGAAGGCGGCCGGCTTCGAGGTCGTCACCAAGGGCATCGACTCCACGACCTGGTACGACCAGGTCGGCAAGCTCGACAACCAGTACGACGTCTACTGGGGTGGCTGGTCCTCCGACTGGCCGACCGGCTACTCGGTGTTCCAGCCGCTGTTCGACAGCAAGAACGTCGTCGACCAGGGCCAGAACTACTCGCACCTGAAGGACCCGGCCGTCGACGCCGCCATCAAGGCCGCGACCGCCGAGACCGACCAGGACAAGGCCAACAAGATGTGGGCCGCCCTGGACAAGCAGGTCACCGAGACCGCCGCATTCGTTCCCGATGTGTACATGAAGCGCATCTACATGCACGGCTCCAAGCTCGGCAACGTCAAGATGGACCCGAACTTCGACGGCAGCATGCTCTACAAGATGTACGTCAAGTCCTGATCCACACCTGAGAGGTGGGGCGGCACCACGGTGCCGCCCCACCCTCGGCTCGTCCACCGTGGCCCCCGGAAACCCCGGTCCGGCCCCTCCTTACGACGGCCCTCCCAGGAAAGCCACTCCCCATGCTTCGCTTTCTAGTCCGCCGGCTCCTCGGCGCCGTGATCACGCTGTTGATCATCAGCTCGGTCACGTTCATGCTCTTCTACGCGGTGCCGCGCGACCCGGCCCGGATCGCCTGCGGCAAGCTCTGCACCCCGGAGACGCTGGAGCTGATCCGCCACAACATGGGGATCGCGGACCCGATGCCGGTCCAGTTCTGGCACTGGCTCAGCGGTATCTTCCTCGGCCGGGAGTACCCGGGCTTCGGCAACTGCGAAGCGCCGTGCCTCGGCTACTCCTTCGTCAACCGCGAGCCTGTCCTGGCCACCATCCTCGACCGGTTCCCGACGACGTTCTCGCTGTTCATCGGCTCGTCCGTGGTGTTCCTGGTCTTCGGCGTCGGCGCCGGCATGCTGGCCGCCCGCAAGCAGGGCAAGGCCACCGACAAGATCGCCAGCAGCGCCTCGCTGGTCGCCTCGTCGATGCAGATCTACTTCGTGGGCACGCTGGCCCTGTTCTTCTTCGTGTACCAGTGGCAGATCCTCGACCAGCCCGGGTACACGCCCTTCTCCCAGAACCCCGGCGCGTGGTTCAGCGGTCTGCTGCTGCCCTGGCTGATCCTGGCGCTGATCTTCACCGCGAACTACACCCGTATGACGCGCTCCCAGATGGTCGAGCAGCTCAACGAGGACTACGTGCGCACAGCCCGGGCCAAGGGCCTGTCCGGCCCGAACGTGTTCTTCCGGTTCGCCTGGCGCGGCGCCATGGGCCCGATCGTCACCATCTTCGGCATCGACATGGGCGTCCTCCTCGGCGGCGGCATGATCACCGAAAAGACCTTCAGCATCCAGGGCATCGGCATGCTCGCCGTCAAGTCGGCGACCAACAACGACCTGCCCATGCTGCTCGGCGTCATGGTGGTCACGGCCAGCTTCGTCGTCCTCGCCAACATCGTCGTCGACGCCTGCTACGCCCTGATCGACCCACGTATCAGGCTTGCCTGACCCCCGCCCCCACCAGCTACCCCGCATCACCCCTCACTGGAGCGTCCCCGTGACGAGCACCGATCAGCAGCCCTTCCTCTCCATCAAGGACTTGAAGGTGCACTTCTCGACCGAGGACGGCACCGTCAAGGCCGTCGACGGTCTGTCCTTCGACCTCGTACGCGGCAAGACGCTGGGCATCGTGGGCGAGTCCGGGTCCGGCAAGTCGGTCACCAACCTGACCATCCTGGGCCTGCACAACCCGGACAGCACCAAGGTCGAGGGCTCGATCACCCTGGACGGCGAAGAGCTGAACGGCGCCTCGGAGAGGAAGCTGGAGAAGCTGCGCGGCAACAAGATGTCCATGATCTTCCAGGACGCGCTGACCTCGCTCTCCCCGTACCACACCATCGGCAAGCAGATCGGCGAGACGTACCGCAAGCACACGGGCTGCTCCAAGAAGGCGGCACGCGAGCGGGCCATCGAGATGCTGAAGCGGGTCGGGATCCCGCAGCCGGAGGTCCGGGTCGACGACTACCCGCACCAGTTCTCCGGCGGTATGCGCCAGCGCGCGATGATCGCGATGGCGCTGGTCTGCGACCCCGAGCTGCTGATCGCCGACGAGCCGACCACGGCTCTCGACGTGACGGTCCAGGCCCAGATCATGGACCTTTTGAAGGACCTCCAGAAGGAGTTCGGCACGGCGATCATCTTCATCACGCACGACCTCGGTGTCATCGCCGACATCGCGGACGACGTGCTGGTGATGTACGGCGGCCGGTGCGTGGAACGCGGCACGAAGAAGGAGGTGCTGCGCGACCCGCAGCACCCCTACACCTGGGGCCTGCTGAGCTCCATGCCGAGTCTGGACCACCCGGTCGATGTGCCGCTGAACCCGATCCCGGGCTCGCCGCCGTCGCTGCTGAACCCGCCGTCGGGCTGCCGTTTCCACCCGCGGTGCGCCTTCGCCGAGAAGGTCGAGGGCGGCCTGTGCTCGTCGGAGCGTCCGCTGCTGGAGCTCGTCGACGGACGTGGCTCCGCCTGCCACCTGACCGCCGAGCAGCGCGGCGAGTACTTCTCCGACCTGGCCGGCAGCGCGGCCAACTGACGTACAAGAGACGGGATTTCACCACCATGAGCAGCACCACTCCCCTCCTGGACGTCTCCGGGCTGACCAAACACTTCCCGATCAAGGGCGGCTTCCCGATCCGTCGGACGGTGGGCCATGTCCAGGCCGTCGACGGCCTCGACTTCCAGGTCAACGAGGGCGAGAGCCTCGGTCTGGTCGGCGAGTCGGGTTGCGGCAAGTCGACGACCGGGCGCCTGATCACCCGCCTGCTGGAGCCCACGGCCGGCAAGATCTCGTACCAGGGCAAGGACATCACGCACGCCAGCCGCAAGGAACTGGCGCCGGTCCGCTCCGAGATCCAGATGATCTTCCAGGACCCGTACGCCTCGCTGAACCCGCGGCACACGGTCGGCAAGATCATCGCCGGTCCGATGGAGATCAACGACATCAACCCGGCGGGCGGGCGGGAGAAGCGCGTCCGTGAGCTGCTGGAGATCGTCGGCCTCAACCCCGAGCACTACAACCGCTTCCCGCACGAGTTCTCCGGCGGCCAGCGCCAGCGCATCGGCGTGGCACGGGCGCTGGCGCTGGAGCCGAAGCTGATAGTCGCGGACGAGCCGGTCTCCGCCCTCGACGTCTCCATCCAGGCGCAGGTGGTGAACCTGCTCCAGAAGGTCCAGCAGGAACTCGGCATCGCGTTCCTGTTCATCGCCCACGACCTGGCCGTCGTACGGCACTTCTCGCAGCGCGTCGCGGTCATGTACCTCGGCAAGATCGTCGAGATCGCCGACCGCGACGACCTGTACGACAACCCGCGCCACCCGTACACCCGGGCGCTGCTGTCCGCCGTACCCGAGGCGACCGTGGACGAGACGCCCGCCCGTGAGCGCATCCGGCTCCAGGGCGACGTGCCGTCCCCGATCAACCCGCCCTCCGGCTGCCGCTTCCGCACCCGTTGCTGGAAGGCGACGGAGAAGTGCGCGACCGAGGCCCCGCCGCTGGTCCAGGTCGAGGGCAACAAGCCCGGCCACCTCACGGCGTGCCACTACCCCGAGACGGCCGACGTCGCGTCGGCTCCGCGTCTCGTCAAGGACCCCGAGCCGGCGGCCTGACACACCCCTTTTCGTCAGCCGCCGCGCACGGAACGGACTTTCGCCGGCCCATTGACCCGAGCCCATGATCGTCCGGTTCCCGGGGAACAGAGGCCCGCACCCTCCCGGGGTGCGGGCCTTCCTCCGTCTCTCACCGGTGCGGCAGCTCCGCCAGCGTGTCCAGCGGGTTGCGTACGTACTCGTCCAGCAGGCGGATGTACTCCTCGGCCCAGGCTTCGATGGTCGAGTGGTCGAAGAGATCCGTCGAGTACTCGAACGTCACGGTCATGACGTCGTTCTGCTGGGCCAGGACGACGTACAGCTCGTTGCGTGCCACGCCTGCCGTGGGCAGGTCGGTGACGGTGGCCGACACCGCGTCCAGGTCGAGGGCCGGAGGCGGGGTGGTGACCACGGTGAACAGCACGTCGGGGAACAGGCCGTCCGAGGTTCCCGGGGCGACCAGGTCGGCCACCTCCGTCAGCGGCAGCTCCTGGTGGTCGAGGGCCGTGAAGAGGGTCGTGCCGAGCTGGCGGACCAGGTCGGCGAAGGTGTCCGCCTCGGCCGTCCGGGCCCGCAGCAGGACGGCGTCGCCCAACAGCCCGACGACGCCCGCGCGTTCGGGATCGAGCCGGTTGGCACTGGACGAGGCCAGCACGAGGTCGGTGCGCACACCGCGGCACCGGGCGGCCCAGGCGGCGAATCCCGCGGCGAGTACTGCGTACGGTGTGGCGTCCAGCCGGCCGGCCGTCTCCGCGATCCGCGCGGGCAGGCAGCCCTCGACGGTGCGCGTGTGCAGTGCTCCCCGGCCGGACAGGGCCGGGGGCCGGGGCCGGTCGGCGGGCAGGTCCAGGGTGAGGGGCACTCCTTCGAGTTCGGCGCTCCAGAACCGTTCCAGCTCGGCACGGCGGGCCTGGTCGAGGCCGTGCTCCGCGACGGCGCAGTCGGTGAACTGGACGGCAGGCGGCGGGAGCGGGCTGCCGGTGCCCCGGCGGCGGGCGTTGTAGAGCTCCGCCAGCTCACGCCGGACGATCCCCATGGACCAGCCGTCGCAGATCGCATGGTGCAGGACGGTCAGCAGCGTCCAGCGGTCGGGACCGAGCCGTGCCAGCCGGAAGCGGAACAGGGGGGCGTGGTCCATCGCGAACGGTCGGGACGCGTGTTCCCTGCACCAGCGCTCCACACGGTCCTCGTCCCCGGAGTCCCCGGCGTGCCCTGAGCGGCCGGAGAGGTCGCTGACGGGCAGGTCCACGGGTACCCGGGCCAGCACCTCCAGGAGGTGTTCGCCGCCGCGCACCACCGCCCTGCCGCGGAGTGCGTCATGGCGTGCCACGAGGTCCGCGAGGGCGCCGCGCAGGTCGTCGGTGGACAGGTCGCCACGCAGGTCGACGCGGTGCGCGACGTTGTAGACGCTCGGGTCGGGACGTTCGTGGTGGCGCCGCCAGAGTCTGCGCAGGACGGAGGTCATGGGCACCGTGGCCCGCACCTCGCCGGTGGCGGCCCGCGGCGGCGGGTCCGCGGTCGCCGCGCCGGTCTGTTCGAGCCGTGCCGCGAGGCCCCGGATCGTGGGGGTGCGGAAGAAGTCGGCCATGGACACGGCCCGGTCCAGCTCCGCCGCCATGCGGTTCACCAGCCGGATCGCGCTCAGGGAATGGCCGCCCAGCTCGAAGAAGGAGTGGGTCACCGGGGCCCGGCTCAGGCCGAGTTCCTCGCACCACAGATCGTGCAGCGCCTTCTCCGTCGGTGTGGAGGGGTCCTCGCCCGTCGGCCGTTCCGCGGTCTCGGCGGGTTCGGGCAGGCCCTGCCGGTCCAGCTTGCCGGACGCGTTCACCGGCAGCCGGTCCAGGCGCACCCAGCGGCGTGGCACCAGAGGGTCGGGGAGTGCCGCGGCCAGCGCGGTGCGCAGGGGGGTGAGGTCGTCGTCCCCGACGGTCACGGGCACCACGTAGGCGACGAGTTCCCACTCGCCGTGGCCATCGCGCCGGGGCACGATCGCCGCGTCACGGACGCCGGGGAGTGCGGTCAGCGCGGTGCGGACCTCGGCGGGTTCGACCCGGTGTCCGCGGATCTTGACCTGGTCGTCGGTGCGGCCGTGGTAGGCGAGGGCGCCGTCGGGGCGCCAGCGCCCCAGGTCCCCCGTGCGGTACCGCACCGCCCCCGCACCGTCGGTGAGGAAGGCGGCGGCCGTCTCCTCGGGCCGGGCGTGATAGCCGTACGCCACCGGGACGCCGCCCACGTGTATCTCCCCGACGGCCCCGACGGGCACCTGCCGCCCGTCCCGGTCCAGCAGCAGGATCCGCGCGCCCGGCACCGGAGTGCCGATCGCCGGGCGGTCGTCGCCGTCGGGGTCGACGCGCTGCGAGGTGACGATGACGGAGGTCTCCGTGGGTCCGTACTGGTTGTGCAGGGCGCATTGCGGGTGGGCGGCCAGGAAGCGCCGGAACGCGTCGGTGAGCCGCAGCTCCTCCCCGGCGGAGAACAGCTCCCGCAGGGACGGCATCTCGGGGGCGGTCTCCATCAGGTACGTCAGGGGCGTGCGGGGCATGAACATCCGCTCCACGCCCCGCGCGCGCACGGCCGCCGCGACGGCTGCCGGATCGTGCCGCACCTCGTCGGCGATGAGGACGAGGGCCGCTCCCGAGGCCAGCGTGGTGAAGATCTCCTGCACGCTGACGTCGAAGGCCGGGGACGTCCACTGCAGGGTGCGCAGTGCCGGATGCCGCCGCAGGTGCTGGCGCACGAGGTTGGCCGGCCCGCGGTGGGGCACCAGGACGCCCTTGGGGTGCCCGGTGGAGCCGGAGGTGTAGATGCAGTACGCGGGGTCGTCGGGCCCCGCCCCGCCCTCCGCGGCACCGCCCGCGGGGGTGCCGTCCGCGGGGGTGCCCCCCACGGGGGTGTCGTCCGCCTCGTCGGTGAGCAGCACGGGCAGATCGGCCGCGACGCCGGGATGGCGGGCCAGGGCGGCGTCGCTCGTCAGCAGCAGGGCCGGGGCGCCGTCCGCGAGCAGTGCGGCGAGCCGCGGGGTGGGCAGCGACGGGTCGAGCGGCAGGTAGGCGGCACCGCTGACGAGCACCCCGAGAAGGGAGGCGACCAGTTCGGGGCCCCGGGGCAGCAGGACGGCGACGCGCTCGCCCCGTCCCGCGCCGCGGGCCCGCACCCGGCGGGCGACGCCGTCGGCATGGGCCTCCAACTCGGCGAAGGTCACCCGGCCCTGATCGTGTATCAGCGCGACGGCGTCCGGGGTCCGGCGGGCCTGCCGGCGGAACAGTCCGTGCAGGGTGTCCTCGCCGCGGGGCGGCGGCTCGTCCAGGTGGCCCAGCCGCGCCAGGGCCGACCGGTCGGTGTCGGTGACCGCGGTCAGTTCGCTCAGCGGCCCGGCGGGCGTGTCGAGGGCGCGGCGCAGCACCTGCTCCACGTAGTCCACGAGCCGGGCCACCGTGCTCTCGTCGAAGAGCGCCGTGTCGTACTCGACCATGAACCGCACCCCGTGCTGATGGTGCGTCAGATAGATGCTCAGGTCGAACGGGGCGCGGGCGCTCGGCATGTCCAGGAGGGTGGCGGAGAGCCGCGGCGGGTCGAATTCCACCCGGCCCTCGTTCTCGTACTCCACCATCACCTGGAACAGCGGGTTACGGCTCGCATCGCGCCGCGGGTTGACCGCGGCGACCAGGTCCTCGAAGGGGACGGCGCGGTGTTCGTACGCCGCCGTACTGCTGTCCCGCACCCGGCGCAGCAGCGCCGGGAAGTCCGGGTCGCCGCCGAGGTCCAGCCGCAGGGGCACGGTGTCGAGGTAGAGGCCGACCCGGTCCTCGATGCCGGTGGATCGGGCGGCGACCGCGGTGCCGACGACCAGGTCGCGCTGTCCGGCGAACCGGCCGAGCACGGCCGCGACGGCGGCCGTCAGCGTCATGAAGAGGGTGGCACGGTGTTCGGCGGCGAACCTCCTCAGGGCGCCGACGAGTTCGCCGTCCAGCGTGTGGGTCAGGCTCGCGCCCGCACCGGTCCTGACCGGCGGACGCGGCCGGTCGGTGGGCAGTTCGAGTTCGGGGGCCCCGCTCAGGGTGCGGCGCCAGAAGGCCAGGGACTCGCCGGTCCGGGCGGCATCCGGGCCGTCGGACGCGGGTGGTGCGGCGAGCGGCGGCAGTGCCGGGTCGCCGTGCGGCCGGGAGCGGTAGCAGGCGGCGAGGTCCCGGGCCAGTACGGCCGTCGAGGCGGAGTCGAAGACGATGTGATGGGCCAGCAGGAACAGCAGGTGCCGCTCCGCCGACAGACGGAGCAGGCGGGCGTGGAGCAGCGGTCCGGTGCCGAGGTCGAGGATCCGCCGTCCCTCGGTCTCCAGGACGGCCCTCAGCGCCTCCTCCTCCGAGGCCCCGGTGCGGTCGTCGACGGGGCAGTCGAGCCGCACCCGGTCGAGCACCTCCCGGTACGGGACGCCGTCGTGCTGCCGGAAGACCGTCCGCAGGGCCTCGTGCCGGTCGACGACGCTCTGGAGCGCCTGGCGCAGCGCCGCCACGTCCAGCGGGCCGTCCAGGCGGATGGCCTTGGGCTCGTGGTACATGCTCGTGCCGGGGTGCAGTTGCTCCAGGAACCAGATGCGGCGCTGGGCGGGCGACAGCGGCTCGCGGCGTGCCGCGGGCGCGGCCGGCTCACCCGCCTCGTCCCGCAGCCGGCGGTGGACGCGCTCCAGCACCGGCAGGGCGGAAAGGACCCGCTCCCTCGGCACTCCGAAGTCCACGAAGCAGGCGACCTCGTCCGCTCCGGCGGCCACCAGGCGCCGCACCGCCTCCTCGGCGGTGTGCTCGTCGCCGATCAGGGCGCGCGACTCGCAGTAGCGCTCGTAGGCGCGCCCGAGCAGGAACTCCACGTCCTCCTCCGGGGTGTTCTCCAGGTCCACGTCGAAGCCGAGGCTGTTCGTCACCTGGTCGAAGAGGGAGAGCGAGGAGCGCAGGTACGACACGAACGGCCGGTACGCCTCGGCCCGCGCGCGCTCGGCGTCGTCGCCGAGGTAGGTGTGGACCAGGACCACGACCCGTCCGGCCGCCGGATCGAGGCCGTGCTCGGCGCGGGTGCGCCGGTACAGCGCGATGTTCTCCGCGAGCTGCTCGACGGTCTGGGTCATCAGGTTGGTGACCACGCCCAGGTCCTCGGCGGCCGCCCGGCGGTAGCTGTCGGGGTTGCCCACCACGGCCACGTACAGGGGCAGCTGCCGCTGCACGGGACGTGGCTGCAACCGTACGTCGACGGGCTCGCCGTCGCCCGAGGTGGTCCGCAGCGGCTGTCCGGACCACAGCTGCCGTACGGTCTCCAGCTGCTCGTACATCACCTCGCGGTGCCGGCCGAAGTTCTCCGGTGCGAGCGCGAAGTCCGTGGCGTGCCAGCCGGACGCCACGCACAGGCCGGCCCGGCCGCCGGAGATGTTGTCGACGACCGACCATTCCTCGGCGACCCGCACCGGATGGTGCAGCGGCAGCACGACGGAACCCGCGTGCAGCCGTATCCGGCTGGTCCGCGCCGCGAGTGCGGCGGCGAGCACGGAGGGGTTGGGGAAGAGCGCGCCGAACGAGTTGAAGTGGCGCTCGGGGAACCACAGGGCGTGAAAGCCGTGCCGGTCGGCGAAGTCGGCGGCCTCCATGATGAGCCCGTACTTGTCGTGGGCGGTGTCGTCGGGGTAGTCACCGAAGAAGTAGAGGCTGAGTCCGCAGGCGGTGGCGGATGCCGGGGCGGGCCGGGTGGGTGCCGGGGCGGCGTGCGGGGGTGGCGTCGGCGCCGATGGCCGGCTCGGGGCGGGGGCTGTTGCGGCCGGCGTCAGGACAGGGGCGGGCGCGGGGGCCGGGATCCGGCCGGTAGCCGTCGTGGTCGGCGAGGTCGGCACGGTCTCCGTGGTCGCCGTGGTCGCCGGTCCGGGCCTGAGCACGTCGAGCTGGCGGGAGATCACCTCGGACACCTGGTCGGACAGCTTCTCCAGCAGCCTGAGTTGCTGCTCGAACAGGACGTGGGTCTCCGGGGGCGCGACGGCTGCCGGTGGCCGCGCCGCCGTGACCGGTTCCACCGGCTCCACCCGTTCGACCGGCTCCACCGGCTCCACCGGCTCCACCGTGCCGGTGTGTTCCTTCGGCTTCCCCGGTGTCCCGCCGCGCAGTAGGACCAGACGTTCGGCCAGCCTGCGCGGGGTGTCGGCCGATTCGAACAGCTCGCGCACCGGGACACGGACGCCGTGCCGCTGGTCCAGCTCGGTCGTCATGCCCATCAGGGAGAGCGAGTCCGCACCGAGTGCGAAGAACGAGCTGTCGGGTGCGACGTCCGCCGCCCGCAGACCCAGCTTGCCGGCCGTCAACTCGACGATGTCGTCGAGCAGTTCGCCGGGCACCGCGCCCGTCTCCGGGGCAGGGACGCGCTCCGGCGTCCGCCCGGCCCGAGGCGTGACCGGCACCCGCCGCAGCGGGTGGCCGGGCAGCGGCACCCGGCCCGCCCGGCCGGTGATCCGTGGCCAGTCCAGCTCGGCGCCCCGGCGGTAGAGCGAACCCAGCGCGGTCAGCAGACCGTGGACCTGTTCGGTACGGCCGCCCTCGCCCTGCCCGCTCAGCCAGCGGCTGGTGGGCAGACAGTGCCGGCCGAGTCCGGTGAGGGTGGCCCCTGCCCCGGTCTCCACGAAGTCCGCGCACCCCTGTCCGGCGGCCGCGGCCATGGCCAGGTCGAACCGGACCGGCTGCCGCGCCTGACGGCAGAGATGGTCCGCGTCCACGGTCCAGCCCGCGCGGCGGACCTCGCCGTCGGCGGTGGTCACCACCGCGGTGTGCAGGGGGCGGTACGTCACTCTCTCGGCGTGGCCGCGGAACTCGCTCAGCGCCGGTTCGATCTCGGCGCAGTGGAAGGCCCGGTCGACGGGCAGCTCCCGCCACCGCACCCCCTCCTGGTCGAGCAGCCGCTCCGCCGCCCGCACGGCCTGCGGCGACCCGGTGATGACCTGGGCGCTCGGACCGTTGAACGCGGCCACCTCGGCACCGGCACTCCGGGCGACGCGCCGCGCGGTGGGCGGGTCGGCGCGCACCGCGAGCATGGCCCCGGGCGGACAGGCCAGCTGCATCAGCCGCCCGCGCCAGGCGGTGAGCCGCAGCCCGTCCTCCAACGTCATGGCTCCGGCCGCGTACAGGGCCGCGTACTCGCCGACGCTGTGCCCCAGCAGCAGCGCCGGGCGGACACCGGCGGCGCGCCACACCTCGGCGAGTGCCGACTGGTGGGCGAACAGCGCCGCCTGGGCCGTCTCGGTGGGCCACACCCACGCACCGTCCGGCTCGGCACCGTCCAGCAGGAGCGGCAGCAGATCGCCGCGGAACTCGTCGGCGAAGAGCCGCGCGCACTTCTCCAGCGTGCGCCGGGCCTCGGGATACGCGGCGTACAGGCCGCTCGCCATCCCGCGGCGCGCGCTGCCCTGCCCGGGGAAGGCGAAGGCGAGCGGCCCGAGCGGAGCGTCCGGCACGGGGCGGGGCGCGGCCAGGGCGCGGGCGAGTTCGTCGGCCGTGCGGCCGACGGCCGTGGTGCGTGCCGCGCGGTGCGGTCTGCCGAGCGCGAGGGTGGCGGCCACGTCGGCGGCCGACAGCTCCGGCCGTTGCCGCAGCCGGTCCTGGAGCCGGCCGGTGAACTCGTCCAGGGCCTCGGTGTCCCGCGCCGATACCGGTACGAGAACGGGCAGCAGGGGTGCGGCGGCGGGGGGCGCGGGCGGGGCCTCCTGGAGCACCACATGGGCGTTGGTACCGCCGACGCCGAGCGCGCTCACCCCGGCCCGGCGCGGCACTCCGTCCGGCACCGCCCAGGGTCGCAGCTCGGTGGCCAGGGTCAACGGGCCGTTGTCCAGGCCGAGTTCGGGGTTGGGGCTGGTCAGGTGCGGGGTGGGTACGAGGGTGCGGTGGCGCAGCATCAGGATCGTCTTGATCAGTCCGGCCATGCCGGCGCAGCTGTCGAGGTGCCCGATGTTCGGCTTCACCGAGCCGACCGCGCAGAAACCGGTGCGCGGGGTGTCCTCGCCGAGCGCCCTGCCGAGCGCCTCCAGTTCCACCGGGTCGCCGAGCCTGGTGCCGGTGCCGTGCGCCTCCACGTACGAGATCGTGTCCGCCGGGACGCCCGCCGTGCGCAGGGCCCGGCGAACGACGTCGGCCTGTCCCGGGACGCCCGGTGCGCTGAAGCCGACCTTCTCGGCGCCGTCGTTGTTGACGGCGGAGCCCAGGATGACCGCGTGGACGGTGTCGCCGTCGGCCAGTGCCCGGTCGAGCCGCTTGAGCAGGACGGCGGCCACGCCGTTGCCGCCCACCGTGCCGTCGGCCTCGGCGTCGAAGGGCCGGCACCGGCCGGTGGGCGACAGGATGGAACCGGGGTGGCTGCGATAGCCGGTCCGCTGCGGCAGGTGCACGGCCGCGGCGCCCGCCAGGGCGAGGTCCGCCTCACCGCTCAGCAGCGACTGGACCGCGAGGTGTACCGCGACCAGCGAGGTCGAGCAGGCCGTCTGCACGCCGATGGCCGGCCCCGTGAGCCCGAGGCGGTAGGCGACCCGGGTGGCGAGGAAGTCCGGCTGCCGCCCGATGGCCCGGCGCATGCCGGTGGCGGGGTCCGTCCCGTCGGACGGCTCGGAGGGTTCGTACGGCTCATACGGCTCGGACGGCGAACCGGGCCCGGGTGCCAGCTGATGGTCGTACAGGTTCATGCCGGAACCCGCGAACACGCCGATGCTGGTGCCGGGCCGGGCGGACGCGTACCCCCCTTCCTCCAGGGCCTGGTGGCAGCACTCCAGGAACAGGCGGTGTGCGGGGTGCGTGAGTTCGGTCTCCCGGGGGCTCATGCCGAAGAACTCCGGGTCGAACTCCTCGACGCCGTCGAGGACTCCGGAGACCGGAACGAGGTCCGGGGCGCGCCGCTGTTCCGGGGACAGGCCCGCCTCCGCGAGTTCGTCCTCGCCGAAGACCTGGACGCTGACCACTCCGTCGCGCAGGTTGGCCCAGAACCGGTCCGCCGAGTCGGCCCCGGGGAAGCGCAGCGACAGTCCGACGACCGCGACCCGCCGGTCGGCGGCGTCGGCGTCGGCGTCGGCGTCCGAGCTCGCGTGGGTGTCCGTGTCCGCGGGGGTGCTGCCGGCGGGCGTGGGGTGCTCGCGCGTCTCCCCTTCGGCGAGCGCGCCGGTGTCGTACAGGTGTGCGGCGAGTGCGGCGACCGTCGGGTGCTCGAAGAGGGCGGTCTGGGCGATCCGTGTGCCGAGGCGCTCCTCCAGCCGTCCCCGCAGGCGCACGATGAGGACGGAGGTCATCCCGAGCTCGTAGAACGGCAGGTCGGTGTCGGCCGGGCGGCCGAGCACGGCGCCGAGTTCCTCCCGCACCAGCCGCGTCACCGCGTCGGGATCCGCCGGTGAGCGCCGTGCCGGGCCCGTCGCCGCGCCGAAGCCGCCGGCCGCCAGGCGGTCCCGGAGTTCGGTGCGGCGGACCTTTCCCGCGGGTGTCCTCGGGAACTCGTCCCGTGGAACGGGCAGGACGTGGGCGGCGGTGAGCCGCAGCCTCTTGAAAAGCGCCGCCTTCACCTCGCGCACGACGCGTGCGTCGTCGTCCGGGCCGCGGCTGACGAAGAACACGGCCAGTTCCTCCGTGCCCCGGTCCGGATGCGGGACGCCGCACGCGGCCACCTCGCCCTGCCGGATGCCGACGACGGCGGTGGCCGCCTCCTCGACCTCGTGGCAGTAGACGTTGTGCCCGTTGAGGATGATCACGTCCTTGCGGCGGCCCGTGATGACGACCTGGCCGCCGTCGAGGAAGGCGAGATCGCCGGTGTCCAGCCAGTCCCGGCCGGCGGGGAAGGCCGCCGCGTCCGCCTCCGGGTTGCCGACATAGCCGGGGGTCAGACGCGCGGGCGAGTGGACCTGGAGCCGCCCGATCCGGCCCGCGGGCATCAGGTCGCCGCTCTCGTCGACGATGCGCAGGGTGACGCCGTGCGCGGGTGCGCCGGAGGCGACGAAGGTGACGCAGTCGTCGTCCGGGGTCTGCTCGTCGGCCCGTAACAGGTCGCCGCTCAGGCTGCTCTTGAGCAGGCGATGCACCGTGCCGGGCCGGTCGAGCCGGCCGTAGGTGACGGCGGTGACGGTCTCGGCCATGCCCCACGCCGGAACCACGTGCCGCTCGCGGATTCCGTACGGGGCCGTCGCGTCGAGGAAGCGGCGCAGCACCGGCAGCGCGATCCGCTCGCCCCCGCACACCAGGGACTTGAGGCCGCCGAGGTCCCAGTGCCCCGGCTCCCGGCCGGTGAGCGCGTCCGCGACGAGCTGGTAGGCGAAGGTCGGCGCCCAGGCGTGCCGCGCCCGGTGCTCGTGGAGGAGGTCGAGCCAGCGCAGGGGCTCGGCCACCACCAGCTCGGTCGCCGCGTGGACGTTGCCGCACCCCGCGAAGACCGCGAGCAGGTGGTAGAGCAGGAAGGCGCCGCTGTGGTCGAGCGGCAGCCAGTTCACCATCGTGTCGTCCGGACGCACGTCCAGGATCCGCCGGCTGCTCGCCGCGAAGTCCGCCAGTCCGGCGTGGGTGAGCCGCGCGGCCTTGGGCACGCCGGTGCTGCCGGAGGAGAGCATCAGCAGGGCGGTGCCGTCCGCGGCGGGCTCGACGTGGTCGTCGGCCGGTGGCGCGTTCAGGCAGTCGCGCGCGATCTCGACCCGCAGCCCGGACGCGGCCCGGCCGACCGCCGCCGCGCCGGCCGCGTCACTGAGGACCAGGGGACCGCCGAGCAGTCGGTGTGCGTCCAGCAGGCGTTGGAGGGCCGGGGTGCCCGGCAGCGGAGAATCCGCGATGGCCACGGGATGCGCGCCGCCCAGCACACAGGCCCAGAAGGCGGGGAAGAACTCAGCCGGCTGCAGCCCGCACAGCACCACGGTGTCCCCTGCCCGCAGGCCGCGCTCCCGCAGCCCCCCGAGCAGCCGCCGTGCCCGGTCGAGCAGTTCGGGATACGACTGCTCGGTCGTGGTGCCGTCCGCGGCGACGGTGACGACGGCCGCCCCGGAATCGGCCCGGGCCGCTCGCAGCAGCGCCGCCACGGCGTCACCCGGATCGTCCCCCGCACGATCGGGCTCAGGGCCCCGGCATAGTGCGTGCCCCCGTACTCGTTCCATGCGAGTCCTCTTCCTTTTCGCCAGGTGTGGCGGCCGGGCGCGGCAGACCTGTGCCGCGCCGGCCGGAGGTGAACAACAGCAGAGCCACCGCCCCGCACACGGCCGTACCGTGGAAGGCGGCCACGACGGCCAGGGCGGGCAGTGACTCGAGTGCGGCCGCGGCGGCCACCGCGCCCAGCGCGAACCCGGACTGCTCCGCCGTGGCGGACAGGGCGAACAGCCGACCGCGCTGCCGGTCGGGGGCCGCCTGCAGACGGGTGGTGTAGACGATCTCGGTCCAGCCGTCCGCGAACCCCGCCGCCGCGGCCGCCATGACGAGCCCGGCCGCGGGCAGTCCCAGGAACGCGGCGGTGAAGCAGAACGACATGGCGCAGGTCCCGACGGCGAAGGCGCGCTCGCCCCACGCCGCCTCGGGCCGGCTGCGCCGGAGCGCCCAGTGGGCGAGGACGGTGCCCACCGCCCAGGCCGCCCAGAACCGGGCCATGAACACGGCGGGCTCGTCCGGAGCGGCGAGGTGGGCGACCACGGGCAGGGCGGCGTTGTGCGAGGAGGAGGCCAGGGCGTCCACGCCTCTGAGCAGGATCATGCCGAGCAGCAGGCCGGGCAGGCCGGCCGTGGCGAACAGGCGCGGTCCGCGGCGTGGCGGTGCGGCCTGGTCCTTCTCGTCGGCGGGCGCCTCGTCGTCCGTACGCGGTCGCAGGACCAGCAGGGCGGCGGCGGACACGGCGAAACTCGCGGCGTTGCAGGCGAACGCGAGCGCGTAGCCGCCCGCCGCGATGACGGGTGCCGCCGAGGCGAAGCCCAGCACCGTGGCCAGGGAGCGCGCCGACATCAACAGGCCGTTCGCCCTGGCACGGTTGTGCGAGCCGACCATGACCGGAACGGCGCTGCGCAGGGCGACGCCGAAGAACGTGTTCCCGGCTCCCAGGACCACGACCACCGCGGCCAGCAGCCACATGGGGGTGCCCGGGGCGCTGAGCGCCAGCGCGGTCATGGCCGCCGCCTGGGCGACGTCCGCGCAGACCATCACCGTGCGGCGGGTCAGGGCGGCGGGCAGCGCCCCGGCCGCGAACCCCGCCGCGAACCCGGCGAGCAGCCGCAGCGCCATCACCGCGCCGACTCCGAAGGCCGTACCGGAGACCTCGTAGGAGAACAGACCGAGCGCGATGAGATTCAGATAGTTGCCGAAGGCGGAGGTGGCATAAGCGGAGACGAGAAAACGGAATCGCCCGTTCACTTCTCCCACCGAACCCCCTCTGCCCACACGGCCGATTCATCAGTCACGTGCCCGCACGATTCTAACCGGCGCATCGGGGACCCCCGAATTCCCTTTTCCGGCTCGGCAGTTCACCGGGTTGCGCCACTGCATTTCCCGTGGAATCCACCCACGATGTCGGAAATAGCTGTCAGTTGGGTGAGATACGCGCATCACGCGAGAACCCGGCGGATCCACATCGCGAATGCCTCGGTGATCAGGGTCACGGTGAGCAGCATCAGGACGATGGTGGTCACCAGCCCGAACTCCAGCACCCGCGCGGCGTTGAGCAGTTCGAAGCCGATGCCGCCCGCCCCGACGATCCCCAGCAGCGTCGCCGACCGGATGTTGACGTCGAGCTGGTACAGCGTGTGGCCCGCCAGTGCGGGGAGCGCCCGCGGAAGGACCGCGGCGAAGAACACCTGCCACCGGGAGGCCCCGGTGGCCACCAGCGACCGGGCGGGGCCCGGATCGAGCTCCTCCAGGGAATCCGCGACCAGCTTGCCCAGCAGGCCCAGGGAGCCGACGGCCAGCGCCAGCGCGCCGGCGACCGGGCCCAGCCCGGTGACCACCACGAGAACGATGGCCAGCACGACCTCGGGTATGCCGCGCACGGCGACCGTCAGCGTACGGAACACGCGGGAAACCCGTGGAGAGGGCGAGGTGTTCCGGGCCGCCAGCACTCCCACGGGCAGGGCCAGGACCATCCCCAGCAGCGTTCCCGCGAGAGCCGTCTTCACTGTCACCCACAGCGCGTCCAACAGCCCTTCCAGCCCGCCGGGCGCGGTCGGCGGAAGATACTGGCCGAGCACCGGGGGGAGATCGGCCAGCCCGGCGGCCAGCTGCGTCGCGGACAGCTCGGCGCCCCGGACACTGGCCCAGAGGACGACGACCGTCACCACCGCGTACGCCCAGCGCCGGAGCCGGGCCGGTGGCCAAGGCGGGCCGGCGCCGGGACTGCCGGACGTCCGGCCGGCCGGCGTCCCGGTGCCGTTCACCGCGCGTCCCCGGCCTCGGACGCGGCCGGGCAGACGGCTCGTCAGCCGGTCGCGGCGTGCCTTCCCTTCCTGCACCGCGCTGCGCAGGATCGCGTGGCGGACGGTCCCGGAGAGCAGTTCCATGCCCAGGCACAGGGCGAGCACCACCACGGCCAGTGCCATGCCCCGGCGGTAGTCGAGCCGCTGGAAGGACTGGGCGATCTCGAAGCCGATCCCGCCGACACCGACGAACCCCAGCAGCACCGATCCGCGCAGATTGATGTCCAGCCGGTGCAGTGCCGTCGCGATGAACGCGGGCAGCACCTGGGGCAGGACGGCCGCGACCAGTTCCTGGGGACGGGAGGCGCCGGCCGCGCGCAGGGCCCGGCGCGGGCCTTCGTCCGCCTCCTCCAGCGAGTCGGCGTACAGCTTCGCGACCATGCCCACCGAGTGCAGGCCCATGGCGACGACACCCGCCGTGGCGCCGAGTCCGAACACCCGGACGGCCGCGATGGCCATGATCACGTCGGGAATCGCCCGCGCCAGGACGATCACACCGCGCGCGCCGCCACGGGCGTACCCGTTCGAGGTGATGTTGCGAGCGGCCAGCATGCTCACCGGCACGCTCAGGACCAGGGACATCACCGTGGCGCAGACGGCGATCGACAGGCTCTCCCCGGCCAGGCGCACCACCTCGGCGAGCGGCGGGAAGTCGAGCGGGAGCATCCGGCCGGTGAAGTCCACCGCGTTGTGGGCGCCGTCGACGAGCGTCGCGATGTTGATGCGCAGGTCGACGACGGCCCAGCAGGCGGTCACCGCCAGTGCCCACAGGGTCAGTTGGGGGAGGGCGCGAGCCGCGGCCCCGGTGCGGGGCCGGGGAGCGGTGCCGACGGATGCCGTACGGACCTTGGGATCCCTGGTCCGCGTGCGTGAAGTCATGACCGCGCACCGACGAACAGCGCCGGCTCGTCGTCTCCCTGGTAGATGCGGGCGATGTCCGTACGGCTCACGCGTTCGGCCGGGGAGTCGAGCACCATGCGGCCCGCGTTCAGGCCGATGACGCGGTCCGACCAGGTCAGCGCCGCGTCGACCTGGTGCAGGGTGCAGATGGTGGTGAGCCCCTCGGTCTGCCTGATGTCCGCCAGCAGTTCCATGATCTGCTGCGAGGACCGCGGGTCGAGCGAGCTGACGGGCTCGTCGGCGAGCAGGACGCGCGGTTCCTGCATCAGGGCGCGAGCCACACCGACGCGCTGCTGCTGCCCGCCTGACAGTGTGTCGGTGCGCTGGAGGGCCTGGTCCGCGAGCCCGACCCGGTCCAGCTGGGCCAACGCCTGCTCGCGGATCGCCCGCGGGTAGGTGACGAGCCCGGAACGCGGTCCGCGCAGTCGGCTCAGCGCCCCGGTGCAGACGTTCTCCAGCGCGGTCCTGCTGCCCACGAGGCCGAAGTTCTGGAAGATGAACCCGACCCGGCGGCGCAGGGCCCTCAGCTCCGCCTTCCCCGATCGGCTGGGCTCGGTTCCCAGCACGCTCACCAGGCCGGCGGTCGGCGCCTGGAGACCGTTGAGCAGCTGGAGCAGCGTGGACTTCCCGGAGCCGGAGGGGCCGAGCAGGGCCACGAACTCCCCCGGCGCGACGGTGAAGGAGATGCCGTCCAGGGCGCGCACCTCCCCCTCACGCCCGGCGAAGGACTTCGCCACTTCCTCCAGTCGGACGAGCGGGTCTTCGGTCATCTGCTGCTCCCCGGGCCTCGCACGACGTCGCGTATGCCGCTCACTGGTCGGCCACGCACTGCTCTTCGCCGACCAGCCGGCACACGTCGCGCACGCTCTCGAAGTCGGCGTCGTCCGTGGGAACGAAGCCCCAGTAGCCGTCGATCTTGCAGCCCTCGCCCTCGCAGAAGCCCTGCTGCTCCAGGTAGTCGGCGTTGGCCTTGGTCCGGAACGTGTCGACGATCTTCTTCTTGAGTTCCGGCGCGAGTTCGTCGCTGACGGTGAGGGGCGAGCCGGGAATCTGCTCGGACCTCCAGATGATCTCGAAGTCGCCGGCCTTCGCGTTGCCCCGTTCGACGAGCAGCTTGTCCACCATCGCGTCGTAGGCGAAGCCGCCGTCGCACTGACCGCTGCGCACGGCGAGCGCGGAGGCGTCGTGTCCGCCCGCCATCACCGGCTGGAGGTCCTTCTCCCGGACGCCGGCCTTCTGCAGTCCCGCCATGGGGTAGAGGTAGCCGGACGTCGAGGTGGGGTCGACGAAGCAGATCTTCTTCCCCTTGAAATCGGCCAGCCGGTTCAGCTTCGAACCGCGCTCGACGATGGCGTAGGACCGGTATCCCGAGCTGTCGCCCTTGGCCTCGACCTGTGCGGCGACCGGGGTGACCGCGACGCCGCTGCGGCGGGCGGCCACGTACGAGAGCGGGCCGTGCATCGCGATGTCGATCTTGCCCGCGCGCTGCCCCTCGATGACGGACGCGTAGGTCGTCGCCTTCTCCACGCGCACCTTGCGCCCGGTTTCCCGCTCCAGCAGCTTGGCGAGGGGCTCGTATTCCGTCTGCACGCTGGAGGAGCTTTCGTCGGGAACGGTCGCCAGAACCAGCTCTTCCGGATTACGGCCGTTGCCGGCGGAATCCCCGTTCCCCCGGGTGTCCGCACTCGACCCGCACGCCGAAAGCCCGAGGCCCAGCAGAGCGACAACCGCACATCTGACGAGTGAATTCGACAGGGCAGCCATTGGTTTCCCCCTTGGATGGTGATCGGTTCGATATCTGCCACAGAAAAGTGCGGGCGGTGTCAGAGGCCGAGCTGTCTCAGCAGGGCGAGACCGCTCTGGTCGAGTTGGTAGAAGACCCGCCCGCCGAGCCGTTGCTTCCAGACGATCCCCGTGTCGTTCAGCACGGCCAGATGCTGGGAGACGGTGCTCTTGGCCATGCCGAGCGCCTCCGCGACCGCGGTCGTCGTCCTCGGGGCGTCCAGCGCGCGCACGACCTGCGCGCGGCCCTTGCCGAGCAGGAGTGCCAGCCGGTCCTCGGCCTGCGGTGTGTGTTCCCGCGCGGTGAGGACGTGGAAGTAGCCGGTCGCGCGCGCCTGGTACGACATCGCCACCACGCCGCGCTCCTCCAGGAACAGCCGGATGCCGCCCGCGAACACCGTCGGCACCAGCAGCAGCTTCGACCGGGACAGGGTGACGTCCAGATCCCGGTGGTACGGCGCGGTCAGTACCGGCCGCGCCCACGCGACGCGCCCGCCCAGCTCGGTGAGCATGGGTTCGGCTCCCTCGACGGCGAGCGTACGGCCGCGGAAGAGGATCTCCTCCTCCAGCGAGGCGCGGACGGAGTTCCAGTGCGGGGCGATGGCCCGGTCCCAGTACTCCTCCAGCAACGGGACGAGGCGCTCCGCCTCCGGATCGCCGACGCTCGCCTCCCGTATGTGGTCCAGCTCCGCGGCCAGGGTGTTGCGGGCCGGGTCGGGAATGGGCACGAAGCCCGCGGGAAACGGCCGCGGGTCCGGGCGCCGCAGCGGCTCCACCAGCATCCGGACGAGATCCGCCGGCAGTCTGTCCCGCACCCGGCGGGCCCAGTCCGTGTACGGGGAGGGCGCCGCCCCGCGGTAGCGGGCCAGGATGCCCAGGCTTCCGATGATCTCCCACAGCGGGCTGAAGGTCAGCCGTACGGTGCTGAGGCTCGCGTCGTCGACGGTGAGGCGTATCACGACGCGTCCCGCCCCGGTGACCGGCGTGCCCGGCTGATGACCGGCGTCATCACACCTCCACCCGCATGGCGATGTCCTGGCAGATGGTGAGCACGTTCTTGATCCAGGGCCGCGGGTCGACGGGGTCGTGGCCCTGCATCGTCTCGATCTTCCAGTACTCGTCGAAGGAGAGCGCCCGGGGAGCGCAGGCCCTGAACCGGTTGGGCCGCCACTTCAGCAGATGGCTTCCGTACTCCCCCTCGGCCTCCAGCAGCGCGTCGATGGCATGCCCGAAGGCCATCCGGGCGGAGATCGTGGCGCTCTCCAGGTCGCCCGCCTCCATCTGCCCCAGGGCGTCCTCCACCGCGTCGTCCGCGGCGCCCAGCGACCGGACGACGACGAAGGAACGGAACGCCGAGTCCACCAGCCGCGCGCGGGTCCGCGTGATCCAGTCCTGTCCGAGGACGGGGAAGCAGGTCCCCAGGTGGGCCAGCAGCAGCTCCTCACGGCGGGTCAGCGCCTCCTCGGTGACCCGGCCGCCCTCGTACGCCTCCCAGGAGACCTTGGCGAGGGCCTGCCCGATCTGCCGCTCAAGCCAGTAGGTGACCTCCCAGCGCCTGTCCTTGCGGTGGAAGACCTCGCTGCGCACATACGGCGGGTCCAGTGGAACGGTGCTGGTCCTGCTGGTGGCCGAGACGCGTTCGGTCCGGGTGACGACGTGGATGTCGAAGTCACTGCGCGCGTTGTGCCAGCCCCGGGCCGCGGATCCCACGACGAACGCCGCGACGACCCCCTCCGGGACGAGGCCGCATTCCTGGAGCGGGGTCAGCCAGTGGGCCACCGACTCGTCCATCAGCACCTCGAAAGAAGGTCGGTGAGTTCGTCCCGGGAGAAGCGGACCGGGTTGTTGTCGAGCCGTTGGACGTTCGCGGCGGCGACCAGTCCCCGTACCTCGGCCGCGGACCCGACCCCCACCTCGGACAGGCTCATGGGCAGGCCGAGGCGGCGCGCCAGCGCGACGAAACGACGGCCGGACCCGGCCGGGTCCGACGCGCCCAGCAGCCCCGCGATGTCGTCGAGGGCCCGCTGGTACGCCGCCGGCCGGACCGCCGGCCGAAGGTCCGAGGCGCCCGCCCGGGCATGCGCGTCCATGAAGGCGCCCAGGGTGAGCGCGACCGCGTGCCCGTGGCTCACGCCGTACCGGCGCGTGATTCCGTAGGACAGCGCGTGTGCGCCCGTCGTCCTGGACAGGTTGATCGCGCGCCCCACGAGGTGGCTGCCCACGGCCATGGATCGCGCGGCCCCGGGGTGCGGGGAGCACACGAAGTCGACGATGCCGGACAGCAGCAGCCGCAGACCGCGCAGGGCGAGGCCACGGCTCTCCGGGCGACCGTGCACGGCCCAGAGGCTCTCGATGCCCTGGGCGACGGCGTCCACGCCGGACGCGGCCCGCTGGTAGGCGGATCCGCTCTCGCTGAGCGCCGGGTCGAGGACCGCGGCGTCCGGGAGCAGGGCCGCACCGGCCACCGAGAACTTGGCGTCGCCGATGTACACGACGGCGAAATGGGTGGCCTCGCTGCCGGACCCGGCGGTCGTCGGCACCAGTACGAGCTTCGTACGCCGTGTCTCGATCGCCGCCCCGGACCGGATGCGCTCCTCCACGTCGCCGGGGGGCACGTCCAAAAGCGCGCACAGCAGCTTGGCCATGTCCAGTGCGCTGCCGCCGCCCACGCCGACGACGGTGTCCGGGCGCAGGTCCCGGACCAGGGCGAGCCCCGGCTCCAGCTCGCGGATGTCCGGGTTCGGGGAGAAGCCGTGCCAGCGCCGGACCCGGGTCCGCGGTCCGAAGGCACTCAGCATCCGCGAGGCACCGGACGCCTCGAACGAGCGCGCCCCGTGAACGACGAGGACGCTGCCGGCGGACATGCCTTCCACCAGCTCCGGCACCGATGTGACGGCACCCCGGCCGTACCGGACCACGGGCTTACCGGGTTTCACGGTGCCGCCCGTTCCGCCAGCGCGCGCATCGTCGCCGTCCTGCTCTCGGCCGGGGTGGCCCGGGGACGCCCGAGGTCGGCGCGGCTGCCCGGCCTGACGCGGATCTCCAGCAGGGCGGGGCCGCCGGCCTCCCGCAGTTCGGCCACCGCGGCCGGCAGCGCCTGCGGCGAGGACACGCCGGCCGCGTGCCGGTAGCCGCAACTCCTGGCCAGCGCCGGCACGTTCACCTGGTCGATCGAGGTGGGCTGGCCGCCCACGCTGTCATGGACCCCGTTGTTGAAGACGACGTGGAAGAACGTGCGCGGGGCATGCCGCGCGGTGACGGCAAGGGCGCCCAGGTGCATCAGCAGTGATCCGTCGCCGTCCAGACACCACACCTCCCGCTCCGGCTCGCGCAGGGCGATGCCCAGGGCGATCGAGCTGGCGTGGCCCATGCCGCCCACGGTGAGGAAGTCCAGCGCCGCCCCGCTCGCGGTGCGTTCGCGATACTCGAAGAGCTCGCGGCTGAGCATGCCGGTGCTGGACACCACGACCCGCCCGGGGCCCAGCTCGTCGGCGAGGGTGACCAGCGCCTCCTCACGGCTCGGCAACCCGGCTGCCGGCTCGTCGGCCGACGGCTCGCCGGCTTCGGTCGCGGCCGGCGCGAAGGTGCCCTTCTCCACCAGCAGGACATAGGGCGTACCGGCGGCGACGGAGTGCGCGACCGCCTTCTGGACGGCCTCGCCGGCCGCCGCCGTCTCGCGCGGAAGCACCGCCCAGGGCAGCTCCAGGGCGTCCAGCAGCGCCGGCGTGATCCTGCCCTGCTTGCGGTGCTGGGGTTCGTCGGGAACGCCCGGCTGCCCCCGCCAGCCGATCAGGAGCAGCATCGGGATGCCGTAGACCTCGGGATCCGCCAACGAGGCCAGCGGGTTGACCGTGTTGCCGAGTCCGGAGTTCTGGAGGTAGACCAGCGCGGGCGACCCGGTGCGCAGGTAGTGGCCGATGGCCAGTCCGACGGCGTTGCCCTCGTTCGCGGCGATCACGTGCCCGCCCGGGGGCATCGCGCCGCCGACGCAGGCGTTGAACTCCTTGAGCAGACTGTCCGGCACCCCGCAGTACAGCGACACACCCGCTGCCGCCAGCCCGGCCGCGAGGTCCTCGGGGCGGATCACGCGGCGTTCTCCGGGATGATGGACAGTGCTTCCTTGATCGAGGCGAGCATCGGCTCGGCCTCGAACGCGCGGCCGTGCTGGAGGATCGACTCGGCGACCCTGGTCATCTGGGGATAGACCGCGCGCATGAGGTGGTTGGCGTAGATGACCATGTTCACGCCGGCGTCGGCGAGTTCGGCCTCGCGCACACTGCTGTAGCTGGTCGGGACCACCACGAGCGGTACCCGCCGGGTCAGCTTGTTGAAGTGCTTGCAGAACTCGAAAATCTCGGAGGGCTCCGACCTCCTGCTGTGGATCATGATGCCGTCGGCTCCGGCGTCCACGTAGGCCTCGGCCCGGCTGACGGCGTCGTCCATCCCCTTGTCGAGGATCAGGCTCTCGACGCGCGCGATGACCATGAAGTCATCGGTGATCTGCGCCCGCTTGCCGATGCGGATGCGCTCGCAGAAGTCCTCCACGGGAGCCTGGGTCTGCGCGACGTCCGTACCGAACAGCGAGTTGCGCTTGAGCCCCTCCTTGTCCTCGACGATGACCGCGGAGACACCGAGCCGCTCCAGGGACCGCACCGTGAAGCCGAAGTGCTCGGGCTTTCCGCCCGTGTCGCCGTCGAACACCAGTGGCTTCGTGGTGACTTCGAAGAGTTCGTTCAGCGTCTGGAGCCGCGAGGACACGTCGACCGCTTCGATGTCGGGCTTTCCCCGCGCGAGGGAGTCGGTGAGGGACGACGACCACATTCCGTCGAACTCGCGGGTCTGGTTGTCGATCAGGACCTTCGCGTTCTCGATGATCAGCCCCGTCAGGCCGTTGTGCGCCTCCAGGATCCGCACGATGTCCTTGCTGTCGAGCAGCCGGCGGAGCCTGGAGAGCCGGATGTTCGGCGTCGTTCCGATCTCCTTGACCGACCTGTTCAGCTGGGTCGACGAGATCCCCGTCGTGTAGGGGATCTCCACCAGCTCCCCGCCCCACTCCGCCAGGACCTCGATCACCCGTCGACGCGTGTGCTGCTGCACGCCCGTGCGCCAGTCGTCGCCGTGCACGACGAAGTCGGGACGGACGGTGCGGAGGTTCTCCGCGTAGTCCAGGGTGTGCTGGGGCACCACGGCGGTGACGCCCTTGAGGTTCTCGACGACCGCCCGCCGCTGTTCGTACGTCATGTGCGGAAGCCGCTTGTAGCTGGCGATCGCCTCGTCGGTCAGCAGACCGATGACGATGTCGCCGAGTTCCCCCGCCCGCTGGATGATGTTGATGTGCCCCGGATGAATCAGATCGGCGCTCATACCGACATAGACAACCGGCTTTTTCACGCGATTCTCCTCCCCCATGGTTGCCTGATTCACGCGGCGAGCTGTTTCAGCGCCGCGTTCCGGGAATCGATGTCGAGCATGTCGACATTGGCCCGGTAACACTCTGCTCCCTCGACCAGCTGCGTCAGTTGCCGTCGCATGCGTCCCAGGGAATCGACGTAGGCGTCGAAATCGGATCCGTGATGAGCCAGCAGGTCGTCCTTGAGTCCATAGGTGGTGACCGCGAACGAGAACTGGTCCATGAAGACTTCGGCCGCACCGGGGGAGATACGGGTCAGCCCCTGCGGGGACGCGGGGTTGTAGTCGACGATGACGACGTTGCGCACCGCAGCGCTGTCGGTCCTCGGACTGTCGAAGAGCGTCGAGGCGTCGGTGACGTAGTCGCCGGACTCCATGTGCGGGGTCAGCCCGTGCCGGTCGATCAGCTCGCCGAAGCACTGGTCACGGCGGACCCGGATGGAGGACGGGACGCCGTGCGCGACCCCCTCGCGCACCAGGGTGTGGGTGTTGCTGAGGAACCGGGCGCCCGCCAGGCACGCCTGCGCCAGGAAGACCGTCTTGCCGGCGCCGTTGCGGCCGGCCAGCAGGGTCGCGCCCGCTCCGGGCAGCTCGAATCCGGCGGCCTTCAGATGCAGGAAACCCTGGTCCGCGGCGAAGATCGTCAGAATGTGCTTGACGAAGTAGGGCCAGACCGTCTTCTCCAGTGCCCGGCCGAAAACGTAGAACGTCCGGCCGACCGTCACCAGATGGGCGGGTTCTCCGAAGTAGTGCACGAGAAAGTAGCCGGACTTGAAACGCTTGCCCCTGAAGGTCTTGTCCACCTTGTCCGCGTAGACCGACTCCGGTATCTCGTCCCGGTCCAGATCGACGCAGACGACCTCGTAGTCGGCGGTCGCCTGCTGGTCCGCGCAGAAGGACGAGAAGTAGGAATAGGCGGGGAACTCCTCGAGGTTCGAGGCGACCCTGACCTTGAGCAGGTTGAGATCGACCAGCCGGCTGCTGCGTGTCGTGAGGTTTTCCATGGTCTTCGTGCTCTCCTCAACCCGTGCCCGACGCGATGATCCGTGTGGACCGCACATGCGACGGCCATGAGTCGTAGGGGTCGGCCAGGAAGTCGAGTTCCGTTCCCGGGTCGCCGCGCATGATGAAGCACTCGGCTCCGGCGCGGGCGCACGCGACTAGGGCGTCCAGCTTCGTGTGCATGGCGCCGGTCGCGTCCCACTCGCTGCTCCCCCACAGCGCCGCGTAGGCCGGCTCGGGCGCGCGGGCGTCGACCTCCGCCAGGATGCGGTCTCCCCCGGCGCCGTCGGTGACGATCCCGTCCACGTCGGTGAGGGTAACCACCCGCAGGCGCCCGGTGACCAGCGGCAGCAGTGCCTCCGGTACGCGGTCGCTGGAGAAGGTGGCCAGACCCGCGTGCTCGTCGAGCAGGGCGTCACCCGCCAGGACCGGCACGACGCCCCGGTCCAGCAACTCCCGCAGGACGGACGAGCCGAGCTGCGGGGCGCCGTCGCGGAGCGTGCACATCGCCGCGAGCTGCAACGGGAAGGCGTCCACCCCCTCCGCACGCAGCTGCGCGGCCCACCTCTTCTTCACCTCGAAGGTGGCCTCGGTCAGGGCGGCGAGCGAGAGGGTGTTCGCGGTGTCGTGATGCCGGATGGCCCCGTGCCCGAAGGCCCCGCCGCCGCTGATGAGGACCATGCGGCCGGGGAACGCCCGGCTGAGCTTGGTGAAGCTCCTGGCGAAGCGCGACACGGCCGTCTCGTCCACGTGCCCGGGCTCGTCCTTGCGTGAGAACAGGCTGCCGCCCACCTTGACGGCCAAGAAATCCGGGGTCATTCCCCTAGAACCCTTCCCTTTCGGAAGTCTGCGACGAGAGCGGCCCCCAGTCACCCGGCGCCTCCCACAGCGCCCAGCCGCTCTCCCACCACTGCGTGCCCTCGGCGACCGACCGTGCGACGCTCGCCGCCTCCGCACGTATCGCGGCCGCTTCCTCCGGGGTGAAATGCCCTCGCCGCACCCGCAGTTCGAACTTGTCGAGGTCCTTCCACCGGCACACGTTCGTCCCCGTCGGCACGATGAGGTCGATCTCGTGGTCCAGCGTGCTGAACCCGGTGGCGTTCCTGCGCAGGGGCGCCTCCAGGTTCACGTACCACTTCTCGAACGCACCGGTCTCCGGGTCCTTCGACACCCACACGGAGTGCCCCCGGCCCGGTCGGTGCAGTTGGAGGACGCCGGCGCTCTGCCACCGGTCGCCGATCTGCTTCCAGGGGTGCGGGCCCCAGCTGAACGGGCCGTTGCCGAACCGGAGTCGAGTCCCCCGGGACAGGTAGAGAGCCACCAGCCGGGGGCTGTCCACCACTACCCGCACGGGGTAGGAGATCCAGGTGCGGCCGTCCAGCACGTCACGCCGTTCGACGATCGTGCCGGGGCCGAACCCCTGCGCCCCGGTGCCTTGGGGGCCTGCCCCGCTCATCACGCCGTTCCCATCCATCCAGCAGCAACTCGGCAGATCCGGCAGACGGCCGGTGTCACGGGTGGAGGTGCCCCACCCGTGACGGCGGACGTCAGAAGTTCACGGCGATGAGCTTGGCGCTGCCCGTTCCCTTTGCCGCGGTGAAGGCGTGCGGCACGTGCTCCTCCACGAACAGGCTGGCCCCGGTCGGGAGCACGGCCTCCTGGGGGTTCTCGGCGTCGCCCCACTTCATGTGGATCTCACCCTCCAGCACGAAGAGGAACTCGTTGCCGGCGTGGCCGGAGTTGAACTTCGCCTCGTCGGGGTCGTCCGTGAGCACGTCGACCACCAGGGGAACCAGCGAGGGCGCCCTCTTGGTGCGGACCAGGCAGTTGTAGACGTAGTAGTCGACGTTGTCGCGCACGCCCTTGAGGATCGGACGGTCCTCGGGGAGCTGGATGACGACGCCGTTGTTCAGGTCGCTCTCGGCCGGCGGAGTCAGCGCTCCGATCGAGGTGCCGAGTACGTCCGCGATCTTGGCGAGTTGCGTCAGCGTGAGCTCTCCGCCGTCGCCGTTCTCCCAGGCGGCGACCGTGTCCGGTGTCTCGCCGAGGAGCTTGGCCAGGGCGGCGTGATCCATCTTGACCTGCTCGCGCCGCTCCTTGAGCCGCGCTCCGAAGCCACTCGCCGTCATGGTGTTGCTCACTTTTTCCTCCCTGAAGTCAGTACTGCTGTTCGTTCCACTGCTTCTGCGGCGTGTAGGCACGTTCCTTACGCGCGTTGAAGTCCCGGTTGAACTTCGCGGCGAGATCGGCGATCTCCTCGCCGCCCCACAAACCGGGAACGTTGATGATTCCCTGCTTGTAGGTCATCCGGTACAGGGACTCCTGCTTGTCCACGAAGCCCTGCCGAATGCATTCACGGAGGAGTTCGGAACCGACGATCGGCGACGCCGCGAAGAAGGAGGCGCTGTTGAAGCCCGCCTCCTCGGCATAGTCGTACGATGCCTGCATCTCCTCGATCGTCTCGCCGTCGTGTCCGAACATCGGCGGCATACCGATGATGAAGAACCCGTGCACGTGCATTCCGAGCCCTCGGGCGTACTTGATGAGGTGTGAGGTGCGCTCGAGATTGAGCGGCTTCTTGATGAGCTCCTTGAGAACGCGCTGCACCCCGCTCTCGATGGCGAACGTCACCTGGTAGGCCCCGGACTCCGCCATGAGGTCGAGCAGTTCTTCGTCCATCCGCCACAGCGCCGTGCCCTGAGGTGTCGCCCAGGGCAGACCCACCTCGCGGAACGCCCGGAAGAGTTCACGGGCGTGGTCCATGTCGTTCGTGATGTTGTCGTCCTGAATATGGAACTCGTCGATTCCGTATTCGTCGCGCAGCCGCACCACCTCGTTCACGACATTGTCCACACTGCGCCGCCGGAGCTTCTGGCCCCAGAAGTGAGTGGTCGTGCAGAACGTGCAGTGCGCCGTACAACCGCGACTGGTGTACAGCTGGCCCACCCGGGAGCCGACCGTGTACGGCGACTGGTAGGCCTTGATCTCGAAGTACTTCTCCATGTTGAAGTGGTGCCAGGCGGGGAACGGAATGTGGTCCAGCTCCCCCGCCATGCTCAGCATGGGAGACGACTTCCCGTGCTCGGGTCCTTCCGGACGCATGGAGCTGATGAGCGGCAGTTCCGGCTTGATCTGGATGGCGCCGTCACGGTCCCGCAGCGCGATGCCGTGAACCTCGTCCTGGCGCACGGTGCCGTTGAGGTACTCCATCCACAGCAGGAAGGTCATCTCGCCCTCGCCGAGGAACACGGCGTCGAGATTGGGGTCCTCCAGGCACGCCTTGGGGAAGTACCGGGCGTGGGCACCTCCGATGGCCGTCACGGCCTCGGGTACGACCAGGTCCGCCAGGCGGAGCAGGTTGTGCACGTTGTCGGCCTGGTTGCTGAAAATGCTGGAGACGCCGATGACATCGGGGCCGAACTCGCGCATCACCTTGATGACGTCGTCGTCCGACAGCCCGTAACGCAGGAACTGCGGGTCGCCCTCGACCGACTCGGCGTTGTAGTAGCCCTCGGCGAACACATCGAGGACCCTGACCTCGTAGTCGTACTTCTCCAGGACGGCCGCGAGGTATCCGATACCGAGCGGATACGTGCAGCGCGGCAGGTCGTGCCGGTACAGGGTAGCCGCGGGATTGAGCAGCAGAACTTTCTGATAGCGTCGCGCGGACTTCCTGCCGACGCGTTGCGGCAGATCGCCCCATCTAATGGACGGCTTTCCATGCAGGGCGAATTCGGTAGAGCCCAGCGAGCCGATCGTCAGGAGATTCTGTGTGTTACTCAAAGCCGCCGCGTTTCTCTCGAATGGAACTCTTCCGGTGCGGAACCCGATCCGGTCGTGAAGGATGACTGAGCATGAGAGGGAAGCCGCATCAACGTAAGCCCAGACTTTGAATCGCGTCAACATAAAATCTCCACGGCCGACCGCCTGCCCAGTTTGGGCCACTTTCCGTTTGGCGCATGGGTGCCATGGCCGGTGGCGGCCATGCCGACACGGTTGATTTCCGGCCGCCGCTGAACGCAGTGTGGTGCGCGTGTACTGCGCCGCGCCGAATCATGCGCGGCAGCAGACGCGGATTATCAGCGGCTCTTGAATTGCCGGAAGCGGCAAGCGGCCGGCGACATCCCTAGATCATTTCGCTGTCGAGCCCGACGGTCCCCAGCGGCCTTGCCCGATGACGGGCCGGACGCCCGCGTTCCGCCTTCCGCCCACGGATCTGTCCTCCCCGGCCGCTTCCCGCGCTGCCGCCGGACGGCCACGACATGGCACCCCGGCCTTTTCCTGCCATGGCCGATCTGCGCCACCTCGAAGGGTTGTTCTGATTCCGTCACGCAAGAAGAATCGTGGCTATCCAGTGATTCGCCCCCGGAGGAACGAGAGCCGCAGCTTCCTGGGCCTGAGGAATAGAAGAGAACCCACGTGGCACACACTTCGCGCAACCGGAATCCGCAGATACCCGGCCTGAGGCCCGTTCAGCGTATCGCCATGACCGCAGGCATCGCGATTACAGCGGCCAGCCCCTTCTTCGCGGCAGCGGAAATCTCCCTGGCCAAGGAAACGGACGTGCGCGCCGGCAACAGCGCATCGGCCGTGGAAGCCACCGCCAACGATCTCATCTGGGGTTAGCGGGTAATCCGTTCCGCCCCGCTCCCGGTCCATGGCTCCGGGCAGGTCGGCTTCGGGCAGGTCGGCTTCGCCCGACGCTGCTCACGGAGCCACCCGGTCAGTCGAGCCACCCCATGCTCATGGCCTTCGCTCCGGCCTGGAACCGGGACTCGACGCCCATGAGTTCCATGAGGTTGGCGAGAAGACGCCGGTACGTGCGTATGGACACGCCCAGTTCGCGGGCGACGGCCTCGTCCTTCATCCCGGACGCCATCGCCTTGAGCATGACCTTCTGCTGGGGGCTGAGCTCGCCGCCCCCGTGGCCCTCGGCCGCCAGGACCGGGGAGGCCATGAGCCAGGAGTGCTCGAACACCTTGGTCAGCAGCTTGACCATGCTTCCCCCGCGGAACAGCAGCAGGGCGACCTCGTCCTCGATGTCCGGGGCCGGGACCATCGCCCAGTGCCGGTCGACGACGATGAGGCGGAAGGGGAGCGCGTTGGCGAGGCGCACGGCCACGCCGCTCTCGACCAGCGACTGGAGGTGCGCCGCACCGTGGGGCACACGGCTCATCGGGGTGAGGTGGATGGTGCGCATGGCGACGCCCTCGGGCAGACTGCCGTTGCGATTCCTGCCGTTGGCCAGCTCGTTCGGGGACAGGACGACGCCCGGGTGCATCGAGATGATTTCCTCTTGGGCGAGTGAGGACATGCTGTTCAGCAGCGTCGCGATGCGGTCCTGCCCGACGACGAGTTCCGCGTTCACCGCGGTCTGGTGAGTATCCCGCATTCGCACGAGTCCGTTCGCGGCCGCTTCGATCCTGGCCGAGATCTCATCCGCTTCCCGCACGGCCTGATGCAGGCACTCACGGGCATGCGCCACGGCCCGCCGGAGTTCGCCCTCGGGGAGAGGTGGCGAATCAGACTCAAAGGAAAAACGGGATCGAACAATCGCTGACATGAACTCCCCCACCCCCAGTTCACGCCATCGGAAGCACCTTTCACACCACCCCATTTGGTGAAACAGAGAGCCCGATGGCAGCTGCCAAGCGTACCTCATCGAGCGACTGACGACCTGAGCCGCGGGACTGCACAGATGCGCGGAGGTATTTGCATCTGTGCAACCGGCGGAACCAATTCCCTTTGCGACCGAGTCCGCTACGGCGCCCACCTTGTCATTTTCGGCCGAAAAAGAGCGGCCGGATTTCGACCCGGGACTCTGCTCCGTACGGAACCCAGCGTTTGTCCGGACGTTGACTCAACTCGGGATTTCCCGTTGTCAGGGCGCCTGGTCCGGGAGGACGGCCCCGCTTCGGGCGCGGACCGCGGCCAGTTCACGGTTGCTCCACGCCGGGTCGCCCGTGACCTCCGCGCCGAACCACTCGGGAGGCTCGAAGGCGCCGGCCTCGTCGACACTGTCGAACTCGATCTCGGCGACGCGCAGTCCCGCCAACGGCCCCTCGTACACGTCGACCGTCACGGTCCGGCCCTCGTACGGGATGTTCCAGCGCCGCTTGTCCAGGCAGTCGCCGCGGGACAACTTCCAGAGCTGCTCGAAGACATCGGGGGCGATCTCGAACTCGACCTCCCGGCGCACCAGTGGCCCCGCCCCGGCCGCGGCGGCCTTCACGGTCAGGACGCGTGCGGCGCCCTTGGCCCGCACCCGGATCTCCGGGTCGGCCCCCCGAGGGGTCAGGTAGGCCTGTCTCACATGCTGCGAGGCCGCGTCGGACGGCACCTCCCAGCCGTCCTCGATCTTGAACTTGCGCTCGATTTCCAGGTTTGTCACGGGGCCTCACAATCGGCTTGTACTGTCCGGCGGGCGGCCGATGTCATGCCGGCTCCGTCCGGTGGGTGGCCCGCTTCACCGTCCAGAACATGAAGCAGGAGCTCACCACGAACCAGCCCGCTCCCACGGCGGCCTCGGCGAACAACTGCCGTGTGTCCCAGCCCGATCCGGACAGCCGGTCGGTCACCGCGGCCATGATGTGGGTGATCGGGAGAAGGTCGCTGACCGGCTGGAGGAAGCCCGGCAGCCTGTCGTAGGGGACGAGTGTCCCCGTGAGCATCATCAGGACCAGTTCGGCGGCGTTGGGTCCGATGAACAGGTCCTCGACCACGAGCGCCAGCGCGGACAGCGCGAGGCCGAACCCGGCGGTGGTCAGTACGGCGAGGGTCAGCAGGCCGGTGAACGGTAGTACTCCGATGGGCATTTCCCCGTACAGCAGACCGCACGCCAGGTAGGTCCACAGACCGCCGAAGACACCGTCCGCGATGTGCGGCAGCGCCCGCTGAGAGGCCGCGGCGAGCTTGCTCTGCGGCGACGCGAGCCAGATTCCCAGGGTGCCGTAGGACCGTTCGTTGCCCACGGACAGGGCCATCCCGTAGATGACCGCCCCGGCACCCGCCAACAGGCTGGAGCCGATGAGCATCCTCCCGATCGCGGCGCCGTAGTAGGAGGAGAGGGAGATGAAGGCGATCGCCATGCCGACCGGCCGGACGATGCGTGAACTCAGGTAGCCGAGCGGGTTGAGCCAGGTGAACAGCGCCTTGTAGGAGAGCAGAGCTCCTCTCAGCACGGTGGTCATGATCAGACCTCCAGGGGGACGGACTTCCGGCGGACTGCTGCCTCCAGCCGGTGGACCAGCAGCACGACCAGCGCCGCGTAGCAGGCGGTGAGCAGCACGGCCGCCGCGATGTCGCCGATCGCGCCGCCGCGCACCCACGCCATGACGTGCGACTGGGGCAGCAGGAGGGCGGCCGCCCGCACCGGTCCCGGCAGCGCGGACTGCGGGACGATCAGTGCGGAGAGGGCCATCAGCAGGCCGGTCAGTCCGTTGGTCATGCCGGCGGAGTAGGGGAAGCGGAGCACCGCCACCGCGAGCAGCCCCACGACGGAGGCGGTGGCCAGCGCGAGCAGCACCCCGCCGACCAGCCAGCGCCCCCAGGCGAAGCCGCCGTCGATGCCCCAGAACAGCGCCAGGACCACGAACGTGCCCGGAAGGGCGATCAGGGACTGGACCACGATGCCGCCCAGCCGCCCGAGCACGACGGGCACCAGGCCGCCCGGGCTGCCGAGAGCCGCGTAGAGCGTCTTCCACTGCTTCTCGCCGAGCAGGCTGAAGACCACCATGACGATGATCGCGTCGAGCATGCCGATGCCCGCGGTGCCGACGGACAGGTCGGCGGTGAGTTCCGCCGCCCGGTTTCCTCCGGTGGCGTTGCTCCGGATGACGAAGGCGAAAGCACAGGGGAAGGCCACGGCCATGAAGGTGGACATGGGGCTCTTGGCGTGCATGCGGAGCTGATCCGCCGCGGACCGCAGGAAGGTGGTGTTCACGTGGCGCTCACCATCTCCAGGAAGACCTCTTCGAGGGTGGGCGGGGTGACGGACACGCTCACCGTCCGGCCGGGGAAGTTCGTCAGGACCCACTGCACCGTGCCCGCGCCGTCGATCGCCCGCAGGGTCACGCTCCCCCCGTCCCGCTGCTCGCTGAGCGTCCCGGGGCAGGCGGCCATCTCGTCGGGCACCGTGCCGCCGGCGAAGACGACGTTCACCGTGTGGCCGAGCCGTTCGGCCGCCGCCAGGCGCAGCTCGGAAGCGGTGGACTCGGTCTGGATGCGGCCGTCCTTCATGAGCACGATGCGATCGCTGAGCTCCTCGGCCTCACGCATGTCGTGCGTCGTCAGCAGAATGCTGCGCCCCTCACCGGACAGCCGGGCGACCAGTGCGCGCATGGCCGCGGCCGACTGCGGGTCGAGGCCCGCCGACGGTTCGTCGAGAATGAGGACGGCCGGGTCGTGCAGCAGCGACCGCGCCAGGTGCAAGCGCTGCTTCATCCCACGGGAGAAGGAACCCACCACGTCATCGGCCCGGTGTTCGAGGTCCACGGCCGCCAGCAGCTCCCCGGCCCTGGCCTTGAGGGCCTTGCCCCGCAGGCCGTACATCATGCCGAAGAACGTCAGGTTCTGCTGGGCCGTCAGCCGGGGGTACAGGCCCGTGTCCCCGCCGAGGCTGAAGCCGCAGGCCAGGGACGCCCGGCGGCGGTCCCGCACCACATCGTGCCCGTCGATCACGACCGTGCCCGAGGTCGGCATGAGCAGGCCGGTCAGCATCCGGACCGTGGTGGTCTTGCCCGCCCCGTTGGGCCCGAGCACGGACACCAGCTCCCCCGCGCCCACGGTGAGACTGACGTTGTCCACCGCCTGGCGCACTTTCCCGTCGCGGGCGGTGAACTCGCGGCACAGGTTGGTCACGTGAAGGCCACGCTGAGTCGACATGATCACGCCTCACTCTTCGAACGCAGTCGGGAAAGATCCATCACCAGGTCGGCGCCACCGACGGCGAAGGGACCGGGGTGGTAGGAAACGGTCTCGCCCGCACCCGTGATCGCGGCCAGGAAGGCGGCGGCCTCCCCCTCCACCACCATCGGTGTGTACGCGTGTGCCGGAACGCCGTCCACGGCACGGACCGCCAGCAACCGGAAGGCCAGCTTCCCGCTCGACCGGTGCTCCTCCACGCCGAGGCTGCGGACGTCGGCCACGACACAGCGCTCCCCGCTCCAGGGGGCCTCCAGGCGGTCGGCGGGCACCAGCCGTACGTTCGTCGCGGCCGGCAGCGGGAGGTTGCGGACCGGGTCCCAGCGGGCGTGTCCCGTCAGCCGGTCCACCGGCGCGCCGTCCGTCCCCGCCACCGAGGTGAGGCGGGTGGCGATGCCCTGCTGGGCGCCCTGGCCGGTCACCAGCTCCATGGCGCCGGTGGGCGTGCCCTCGCAGTCGAAGGCGTGGGCCGCCGGACCGTCCTCGGCCCGGCCGTCGTCCACCAGGGCCACGCCCAACGGGGGGCAGTCCACCATCGGGTTGAGCAGCAGACCGGCCACGACCGCGCGCAGCAGCTGCGCGGCCGCCGACGGGGTGAAGCGCACCTCCGGTCCGTCGAAGTCCTTCGTGGGCGGGGACAACGCCTTGACGGTGAGGGCCAGTTCACGTCCCAGTCCGGCCGCGTCCACCCGGTCCAGGGTGGCCGCGTAGCGGGACAGCGAGGCACCGACGGCGCCGTCGGCGTCGGCCGCGGTGGCGTGCAGTTCCACCCCACGGCACCTGCTCACCGCGCGGGTTCCCTCCGACGCCGCGCAGACGGACTCGCTCAGCACTTCGGTCACGTTCACCGCCCGCAGGGCGCATCGCGGTCCCATGCCGTCCGTCAGGCGCTCCAGGAGCGGTCCGGGTCCGGCGGCGAGCGGCTCCAGTTCGTCCGACTCCTCGACGTTGTGCCAGTCGCCGTCCACGACCGGGGTTTCCCGGCGCGACGCCCCGGACGCCGCGGCCCCGCGCGGCCGGCCCAGCGAGATCTGTGCCCGGCCGGCCGTCAGAACCCGGGCGGCCTCGCCGGCGGCCATGTCGGGCGTATGCACATAGAGCTCGTGGCGGTCGCGGGACAGCAGCACATAGCCGCCGAGCTTGCCGTTCTGGACGGTCAGCCGGGCGGCACCGGAGGGGTCGATGCCCAGGCCGCGCCGTCCGGTCCGGCTGATGTACGTGAAGGACCGTTCCTCCGGCCGCAGGCCGCGTTCGACGGCGTCCGCGAACGCCAGCGCCTCGTCGGTCCGGCTGTGCAGGCGCCTCATCCCGCACTCCAATCAAGCGCCGCGTAGCGCATCGACGGGGAGTAGATCCCGATTCCCAGGGACTGGCCCTGCTTGCCGCAGGTGACGTTGTCGCCGCCGAAGTCCGACCCGATGCCCTCCAGCCGGGCCAGCGTCGCGAGCGCGTCACCCACCAGGCTCACGTCGCGCACGGGCACCCGGTCGCCGGCGGGTGTGACGTAGGAGCAGTTGAGCGCGGCGAAGGAGAACTCGCCCGTGCTCAGGTTGATCATTCCGGCGCCGAGACAGCCGACCTGGAGCACCCCGTTCGACGGGTCCTCGGCCAACCGGCCGGGGTCGTCCGGCCCGGGGAGGGCGACGGTGTTGGTGGCCCGGGGAATCGCGAGGAACCGGTAGTCCTGACGCCGGCCGTTGGCGGTGGGCCGGTGCCCGCCCCGCTGCGCGGCCCGCAGGGCGGTCAGCGGTGCGCCGATCTCCCCGTTCTCCAGGAGCGTGGTGACGCCCGCCGCTCGTCCCTCGTCGTCGGTCGCGTACGAGCCGTACCCGTGGGCCACCGTGGCGTCGTCCCGGAGGGTGAGCGCGGCAGGAACGATGCCGGGCCTGCGCAGGCGCGTGATGTAGTCGCTGCCGAGCGAGAAGTTGTCGGCCTCCAGCGCGTGTCCGACGAGCTCGTGCAGGAATCCGGCGGCCGCCGCGGGGCCGAAGACCACGGGGGTCCGGTGCCTGCCGGTCATGACCGCCGCGGCGGAGTTCCTCGCGTGCTCCAGGGCCACCCGGGAGACCTCGTGGGCGCCGGGGTGGATCCGCTCCTCTTCGCCGTTGCTGAGCCAGCGGTTCAGGCCGCGGTAGAGGCGACCGTGCACGGACACGGTCGCCTCCACCCGCTGACGCAGCGTCCGCGTGGTGGTGAGGGACCGAACTCCGTTCGTGTCCGCCACCGCGGTGTTGCGGCAGACGAAGTCCTCCACCGAGCGGAGGGTGTGCGCGCGGCCGGCACCCTGGTGATCAGGAACGGACCAGGCGGGGGCGGCGAGCGGAGTGAACCCGTCGGCGGTGGCCGAGGTCTCCCAGGGCGGCGCGGCGGCAGCGCCCGCGGCGCCGAGCCGGCTCGCCAGGGCGGGCAGTTGCGAGGGAGCGACCGCCTTGAACCGCCACAGGCCGTCCTTCGTCACCAGACAGCAGAGCCCGTCACGGGGCTCCACGCAGACCGCCAGCACCCCGCCGTCGACGCACTCCACCTTCACATGGAGGGTCGACTCGGCGAAGACCTGTACGTAGTCGGCCGCCGCTCCCAGCTCGCCGACGGCCCAGTCGGCGAGCTCCAGCAGTCGCCCGGTGTCCGGTTCGACCGGACGCAGGAGATTCGACACCGCCGTCCGCCTCGGTCAGACCGTGCCGAGGGAGGAGAACGGCTCGGTGCCGACGAGTCCCCTCTTCTGGAGCGCGGCGAGGACGGCCTCGACACGCTCCCTCGTCACGCCCTCCAGGGCCGGCACGCTCTCGCCCAGGGATCGCACGCCGGCCACGATCTCGTCCACCGAACGTCCGTCGCACAGCGCCCAGACGTAGGCCGGCTGTTCCTTCAGGACGAGCTGGCGGTTGAGTTCCCAGTGCAGGAGCACGCCCTCGGAGACCCGCAGCACGTTGAACGTGGTGTTGCGCCACAGGCGCGTTCCCCGGGTGCCGGGCTGCCAGGACGGCCAGACGCCGAGCGGCACACCGGCCTCCGCGAGCAGCTGGCTGACGGCGACGCACGTCTGGGTGAACAGCACGAGGGACTCGGCGGCGGCGGTGCCCCGCTCGGTCCAGGCGCCCCGCTGGTAGTGACGGAACAGGTCCAGCGGGAAGCCGTCGATCGGAGTGCGGGTGAGCTGCTTGTACACCCACTTGTTGCTGAAGTAGAGGTCGCCCGAGGCGGCCGCGAGGGCCTTGCCCGCGTAGGCGACGAGGTCCTGGCCCGCGAACGCCGCCGTGTCCAGGTCGCCCTCCGACGCGGCCCCGAGGAAGTCCTCCAGGTGGCCGTTGAGCGCGATGGCGGAGTAGTTGATCGACGTGCGGCGAAGGGCCGCCGCGGAGTCGGCGATCCGCCGCTTCATCAGCGTCAGGGCCTCCGACTCGACCACCGTCTCGGAGGAGTTCAGCCGCAGGACGAAGTCCAGCTTCTTCGGCAGCTTGTGCAGGTCGGTGAGGCTGTCCCGGCTCAACTCGAAGCCGACGACCTCCTCGACCATGGCCTCGACCTCGTCCAGGGGGAATCGCTCGACGTCGACGCGGTGGCCGTCGACCGTGTACTGGCCCGCGTCGTCCGGGACCGGAACGCCGGGCCCGAGCAGGACGAACAGGTCCGCGTCGCTGGTGGGGTTGCCGAGACCGGCGGTAAGGCTCCCGGCAATGTAGACGGAGTCGATGGCTCCGCCGGCGTCCGCCGCCAGCGCGTGGCCCAGTTTCCGGGCCGCGTCCATCTTCTCCTCGATCGCGGAGTTCCCCATCCTCGGTGAGTCCTTTTCTTTGCGGAGGCGCGGTTCTGACGTGGCGAGAGCCGGAGAAGCTCCCCCCCCCGCCTTCCTCCGACAGTGGCAAAGTTCGCCCCATTGGCGGCGTTCGCCCCATTCCCCACAGTCG
>NZ_JBHVGZ010000002.1:26210-81608 GCF_042800355.1 Streptomyces sp. NPDC057623 | reverse complement strand
TTCTGGTTCCTCCCCCCTGTTGAGTCTTTTTTTTGTAGAGCGCCGCCTCTCTGCGGGGGCAGGGGCCGACACTCCCCCCCCCACTGCCTTCATCAGACGTTGGCGACGTTCGCCACGTTGGCGACGTTCGCCACGTTCGCAACGTTGGCGACATTGGCAACGTTCGCGACGTTGGCCACGTTCGCGATATTGGCAACGTTGGCTACGTTGGCAACATTCGCCACGTTGGCGACGTTGGCGGCGTTCTCCTCGTTCGAGTCGAACTCGACGATGTCCTCGTCGACCTCGATCACGGCCAGGTTCTCCATGAGACACCTCCTCACAGGGGATCAACTCTCCTATGTGCGGCACGCCACGACCTGCGCCAGCAAGGTCGGGCAGCCACCGCCCCGCTGGTACCAGCGGGCCGGCGAATGGATTGGAGCACGGCGCGTGGGGGCCTGCCCACGGATTCGCATCTCACCGAACACGGGGTCACGCAGCGGGACTTGACTCGCCTTCAGCAGACGACGAACCGCCGCCGTCCGGCGTCGCCCCGTGACGCGCGACTTGCCGCCGCCGGGTCCGGGTGGTGAGACTTCCTGGTCATGGCCCTTCACCTACGCGGCACCGCCCTCCCCCACGGCGTCACCCGCGACCTCTGGATCCTCGGCGACCGCATCACCTTCGACCGCCCGTCGATCGAGGCGGAGACGGTGGCAGACGGCGGCTACCTGCTCCCGGGGCTGGTCGACGTGCACACGCACCCGGGATCCCCGTCCGGGAGCGAACCCGTCTTCGACCCCGACGCGTTCGCCGAGCAGATCGCCGCCCACCGGGACGCCGGGACGACCGCCTTGCGGTTCCCGGGGCTGCTGGGCGAGATCCCGGAGGCGATGCGCGAGGCGCCGGACGCGCCCCGCATGATCACGGCCGGGCGCTGGCTGGCGTGGGCGGGTCTGTCGAAGAGCGCGGACTTCCACGCCGTCACCGACGACCTCGTGACCGCGGCCGTCGCTGAGGCCAAGGCCCACGACGGCTGGTGCAAGCTCATGGGGGACTGGGACTTCGAGGCCGATCCGGTGCCGTACGACATCCTGCGCGCCGTCACCGACGCGGTGCACGCGGCCGGGGGGCGGGTCGCCGCGCACTGCCAGTCGGCGCGGGGAGTGCTCAACGCGGCGCGTGCCGGGATCGACTCGATCGAGCACGGGATGGGGATGCCCGAGGAGTGCGTGGAGCTGATGGCCGCGCACTCCACCGCCTACGTCCCCACGCTCACCGCCTTCGCCCGCAGCGCGCCCCGCATCGAGGACAACCCTCGCGGCCGCCTCTGGCACGAAGGCCACGGCATCATGATCCGCCGGGTCCGCGAGGCGCATGACGCCGGCGTGACCGTCCTCGCCGGCACCGACTCCGCCCCCTTCGGCAACGTCGCCGCCGAGGTCGAGCACCTCATCGCCGCCGGCCTGCCCACCGGCGTCGCGGTGGGCGCGGCGAGCTGGACGGCACGGGACTTCCTGGACCTGCCGGGCCTGGTCGAGGGCGGGCTCGCCGACGTCACCGTGTACGACGTGGACCCCCGCCGGGAGCCGGGGGTGCTACGGCATCCTCGCCGCATTGTCCTGCGGGGCCGCGTCCTGCGCTGAAGGACACCGAAGCGCGCCCGAAACCGGTCTGGGGCAGGGGCTGTTGTGGCACACTGCCGCGAATGGTCGATCGTTCGTTCGCGGATCTGTCGCTCGCCGCGTGGTACGACGCCCTCAACCCGTGGGGGCCGGGTGACGACTTCTGTCTCGGGTACGTGATGTCCGCGAGCGCCGTGCTCGACGTCGGCTGCGGGACCGGGCGGCTGCTCGGGCGGGCGCGGGCCGCGGGGCAGCCCGGGCGGCTCGTGGGGCTTGATCCGGCCGCCGCGATGCTCGTGCAGGCACGGCGGCACGAGCCCGGTGTCGAGTGGGTGCTCGGGGATCTGCTCGCGACGGACTGGCGGCACGCCTTCGATCTGGTCGTGATGACCGGGCACGCCTTCCAGGTGCTCCTCCGCGACGAGGACGTACGCCGTTCGCTGCGTGCCGTGCGTGCCGCGCTCGCCGAGGGCGGGCGGTTCGTGTTCGAGACGCGGAACCCGGGAGCGCGGGCCTGGGAGGCGTGGACGCCTGAGCGGGTGCGGGAGGCCGGCGACGGGACCGGCCGTGTCGTGCGGGTGTGGCACCACGTCGAGGGACCCGTCGTCGGGGATCGCGTGACCTTCGCCGAGACGTTCGCCTGCGACGACTGGCAGGCCCCCGTCGTCAGCCGCACCACCCTCCGCTTCCTCGCCCCCGACGTCCTGGACGCCTTCCTCCACGAGGCCGGCCTCACCGTCGTCGAGCGGTACGGCGACTGGGCCCGGGGACCGCTCACTCCCACCAGCCCCGAAATCATCACCGTGGCCACCCCGGCCGACCTGAGTGGAAACGACCGGCCCTAACCCTCCGCGTCCTCCTCCAGCGCCGCCAGCGCCGGGTCCAGGACGATGTCCTCGTCGCGCGCCTCGGTCGTCGGCTCCTCCGGGAAGTGGCAGGCCGTGAGATGGCCCGTGTGGTTGCCGGAAAGCTGGATCAGGGGCGGTTCCTCGGCCGCGCACTTGTCCGTCGCCTTCCAGCAGCGGGTGCGGAAACGGCAGCCGGAGGGCGGGGAGATCGGGGACGGCACATCACCGGCCAGGCGGATCCGCTCCCGCCGCGGAACGTCCTCGTCGTCCTCGGCGCCCACGTTCACCTCGGGCACGGCGGACAGCAGGGCGTGGGTATAGGGGTGCCGGGGACGGTTGTAGATGGAGTCGCGGTCGCCGACCTCGATCACCTTGCCGAGGTACATCACCGCCACGCGCTGCGAGAAGTGCCGTACGACGGCCAGGTCGTGGGCGATGAACAGGAACGCGATGCCGAGTTCCTGCTGGACCTTCTGGAGCAGGTTCACCACCTGCGCCTGGATCGAGACGTCCAGCGCCGAGACCGGCTCGTCCGCCACGATCAGCTTGGGTTCGAGCGCCAACGCCCGTGCCACGCCGATCCGTTGACGCTGGCCGCCGGAGAACTCGTGCGGGAAGCGGTTGTAGTGCTCGGGGTTGAGGCCGACGATCTCCAGCAGCTCACGGACACGCTTCTCCCGGCCGCCCTCCGGCTCGATCCCGTTGATCTCCATCG
Source organism: Streptomyces sp. NPDC057623 (assembly GCF_042800355.1). Lineage (NCBI taxonomy): Bacteria > Bacillati > Actinomycetota > Actinomycetes > Kitasatosporales > Streptomycetaceae > Streptomyces > Streptomyces sp. NPDC057623. The sequence continues at coordinate 78,438 of NZ_JBHVGZ010000002.1, read as the reverse complement.
GACCCGAGATGATCTTGCCGACCGTCTGGCGCGGGTTCAGCGAGGAGTACGGATCCTGGAAGATCATCTGGATCTCGGAGCGGATCGGCGCCAGCTGGCGGCGCGTGGCGTGGGTGATGTCCTTGCCCCGGTACGCGATCCTGCCGCGCGTCGGCTCCAGCAGCTTGGTGATCAGGCGTCCGGTCGTCGACTTGCCGCAGCCCGACTCCCCCACCAGCCCGAAGCTCTCGCCGACATGGACCGTCAGGTCGATGCCGTCGACCGCCTGCACCTGGCCGATCGTGCGGCGGATCGGGAAGCCGCCCTTGACCGGGAAGTGCTTCACCAGCCCCTCCACCTCCAGCAGCGGTTCGCCGGACGCGTCGGCGGTGGCCTCGCGGGGTGCGGGGAGGACGAGGTCCTCTGTCATAGCCGTAGTCCTCCTCGGACGGGACCGGTCGGGGTGTCAGCGCAGTCGGGGCTTGATCTCTTCGATGAAGACGGTCCGCTTCTGGTCCGCCGTCAGATGGCAGGCCGAGGAGCGGTCCGGGCCGAGCAACGGGACCTCGGTGACACAGCGGGTGCCGCCGACCCGGTCCTGGAAGGTGCAGCGCGGGTGGAAGCGGCAGCCGGAGGGCGGGTGGAGCAGGGACGGCGGCGAGCCGGGGATGGGCGCCAGCGGGGCATGCGGGTCCGAGTCCAGACGCGGCATGGAGTTCAACAGGCCCCAGGTGTACGGGTGTTGGGGCGCCCTCAGTACCTCGTGCACGGTGCCGCGCTCCACCGCGCCGCCCGCGTACATCACCATGATGTCGTCGGCCATGTCGGCGATGACCCCGAGGTCGTGCGTGATGAAGATGATCGCCGAGCCGAACTCCTGCTGGAGATCCTTCAGCAGGTCCAGGATCTGCGCCTGGACCGTGACGTCCAGGGCGGTGGTCGGCTCGTCGGCGATGAGCAGGTCCGGGTCGCAGACCAGCGCCATGGCGATCATCGCGCGCTGGCGCATACCGCCGGAGAACTGGTGCGGGTAGTCCTTCGCCCGCTGCCCGGGGTTGGGGATGCCGACCTTGCCCAGCATCTCCACCGCCCGCTCCCAGGCCGCCTTCTTGGAGGCGCGCATGTGCTTCATGTAGGGCTCGGCGATCTGCCGGCCCACCGTGTAGTACGGCGACAGCGCGGTGAGCGGGTCCTGGAAGATCATGGCGACCTTGTTGCCGCGCAGCCTCTCCAGCTCGGACTCGCGGGCGGTGGTCAGTTCCTGGCCCTCCAGGAGGATCTCGCCCTCGACGGTGGTGAACATCGGGTTGTGCAGCCCGAGGATCGTCAGGTTCGTCACCGACTTCCCCGAGCCCGACTCGCCCACGATCCCCAGCGTGCTGCCGCGCTCCAGGTCGAAGGAGAGCCCGTCCACGGCCCGTACGACGCCGTCCTCGGTCCTGAAACTGACGTGCAGGTCCCGCACCGAGAGGAACGCGTCCGCGTCGGCCGGGACCGGGGCGCCGGCTTCCTTGGTCAGAGTGGTCACGTCAGTGCTCCTCAAACAGGTCCTGGAGGAAAGGGTTCCCCGCTGCGGCCTAGGCCAGCCGCACCCGCGGGTCGATGAAGGCGTACGCGGCGTCGACGACGATGTTGCAGAGCAGGATCATGGTGGCGGAGAACAGCATCACGCCCAGCAGAAGCGGCAGATCGCTGAAGAACACCGACTCCACCGCCAGCCGGCCGAGCCCCGGAAGGCCGAAGGTGTACTCCGTGATGATGGCGCCGCCGAGCAGCGAGCCGAGGTCGATGCCGAAGATGGTGACGATGGGGATCAGCGAGCCGCGCCAGGCGTAGCGGAAGAAGACGTACCGCCGGGACATGCCCTTGGCGCGGGCGGTGCGGACGTGTTCCTCCTGGAGTTGCTCGATCATCGACGAGCGGGACATACGGGTGTACTGCGAGGCGAAGATGGTGGACAGCACCACCCACGGGATGACCAGTCCCCCGAACCAGGCGGCCGGGTTCGCGGTGAAGTCGTTGTAGGCGGGCTTGTCGAAGATCTGGGTCTGGTAGACGAGGATCGCCAGGGCCAGCGGGCCGAGGAAGTAGATCTGCATCGAGCTGATCACCATGGCGCCGGCCGTGAAGGTCTTGTCGACGAGCGTGCCGCGCTTCCACGCGGCGATCAGTCCGGTGCCGAGGCCGATGACCAGGAAGCAGACGGCCCCGCCGAGGGTGAGCGAGACGGTGGTGGGCAGGCGGTCCATCAGGGTGGCCCAGACCTGCTCGTTGGAGTGGTACGAGTAGCCGAAGCAGGGGGCCGGGCAGGGGCCCTGGGCGAAGTCGTCGCTGCCCGAGACGAGGTTGGTCAGGAAGATCCAGTACTGCTCGGGGATGGGCTTGTCGAGCCCGAGCACCCGGTGCAGGTTCTCCAGGTTGGCCGGGGTGCACGTCTTGCCGCACATCAGGAGGGCCGGGTCGCGCGGCATTCCGAAGAACAGCAGGAACGTGACGATGCTCAGCAGGAAGAGGATGACGACGGCGCCGAGGGACCGGCGGACCAAAAAGCGCAGCATGGCAGGCAGCTCTCAGACGTCGGCGGGCCCAGGGCATGTCCGGCGGAAGGCCCTGGCGGCATCCGGCGCCCCTCGCACGGGCGTGGGCACCGGATGCCGGGCTGGCGGGGTTACTTGACGAACAGGCGGCGCGGGTCGACACCGTGGATCTGGTCGTCGTAGACGAGGCCGCCGATCTTGGAACCGGCGATCTGGACCTGCTTGTAGTAGCCGGTCGGCACGACGTTCACCACCTCGGTGAGCAGGTACTTGTCGAGCTTCTCCCACTCCGTCGCGGCCTTGACCGGGTCGGTGATCTTGCTGATCCGGTCGATCTCGCTGTTGACCTTGGCGTCGTTGACCTGCGAGTAGTTCTGCGCGCCCTCGGCGATCACGCGGCCGTCGTACAGCGGCGGGATCACGGTCGAGGCGGACGACCAGTCGGCACCCCACGCGGTGTGGAAGATGTCGTAGTTGTTGTTCAGCTTGCTGACCTGGTCGTAGTAGGTCTCGGCCGGGATCTCCTGGCGCTGGACGTCGAAGCCGGCCTTCTCCAGGCCCGCCGCCATGGCGGTGGAGTACTGCTGGCCCTCGGGCGTGTTGATGTAGCCGAAGGTCAGTTTCAGGCCGACCTTGCCGGCCTCTTCCAGGAGCTTCTTGGCCTTGGCCGCGTCACCTGCGGGCTTCTTCTTCTTGCCGAACGGGTCGAACGAGGCGTCGTAGCCGCTCACGGTCGGGCTGAGGATGCCGCCCGCGACCTCCATCGCCTCGGTGCCGCCGTAGGCCCGGACGAACGGCGTGGACGGCAGGGCGAAGGCGATGGCCTGACGGACCTTGAGGTCCTTCATCTCCGGGTGGCTCATGTTGATGTTCATCTGCCCGACGTAGGGCTGGTAGCCGCTGACCGTACGGGACTTCAGCTTCGGGTCGCCCAGGACCTTGGAGAGGTTGCCCGCGTCGACCTGGTTGCTGAAGCTGACGCCGGTGCGGTCACTGCCGCTGTCGGCGAGGATCGCCTTGGTGGAGTCCTCGTACTGCTGGTTGAAGGTGATGTTGAACCGGTCGGCGAACTGGTGCCGCAGCGGGTCCGTGGCCGGGTCCCAGTTCTCGTTCCTGACGAGCACCATCGACTTGCCGGACTTGAACTCCTGGATCTTGTACGGCCCGGTCACCACCGGGTTCTTGTCGTACTTCTCCTTGGTGTCGCCCTTCTCGGAGACGACGGCGTAGCCGGCCATGGCCAGGGCGTACGGCAGGTCGGGGTGCGCCTTCCTGAACTTGAGGACAACCGTCTTCTCGTCCGGCGTCTCAAGGACGCTGTCGGGCAGGTGCTTGCCCTTGTACGGTCCGTCCGGCAGCAGCTTGCGGTAGTCGGCGCCCGGGGTGTCGGCCAGCCACTGCTGGACGTACGGCGGGCCCTGGTTGATGAAGGCGGCGAACTGCCGCTCGAAGGTGTGGCGGACGTCGGCCGAGGTGATCGCCGAACCGTCCTGGAACTTGATGCCGTCCTTGAGCGTGTACTTCCAGGTCTTGCCGCCGTCCGTGGTGGTGCCGGAGTCGGTGGCGAGGTCACCGACGACCTCGTGCTTGCTGCCGTCGGCGCTGATCGACTTGTAGCCGGTCAGCCCTCTGTGCAGCAGCTGGGAGACCGCCATCTCGTCCTGGACGTAGATCTGGGCCGGGTCCAGGTGGGCGTAACTGTCGCGGGCCAGCACCGAGATGGTGCCGCCGCTCCTGCCTCCGGGGACCTCGGCCGCGGGCCCCTTGGAGGCGGCCGCGTCCCCGAACTCGATCGCCGACTGCTGCCGTTCGGCGTTCTCCTGCTGTTCCTTGTCGTTGCCGCTGCCCTTGCTGCCGCCCTCGCTGCAACCGGTCAGCACGAGTGCGCCGGCCGCGAGCACGGAGATTGCGGCGTATGCGTGGCGTCCGCCCCTACTCATCACTCAGTTTCCACCCATCTGTGTGTCACCAGTGCGTGCGAAGGAAGTGCCATGTGCCGAGTGCCAGAACCGACCAGTGCGTCAGCGCGCCGTCTTGGGGTCGAAGGCGTCCCTGACGGAGTCCCCGAGCAGGTTGAACGCGACGATGAAGATGATCATCGAGATGCCGGGGAAGAACATGTAGGTGATGTCGTTCTGCATCACGAGCTCGGTGGACGCCTTGGAGAACATCTGCCCCCAGTCCGGCGTGGGTTCGACGATTCCCACGCCCAGAAAGCTCAGACCGGCCTCCGCGGTCACGAAGTTGGGGAGCATGTACGTGCCCTGCACGAGGATCGGCGTGACCACGTTCGGCAGGATCTCCTTGCGGATGATCCGCCCCGGCGGAGCCCCGCTGACCTTGGCGGCCTCGATGAACTCCCGTTCCCTCAGGGCGAGTGTGGTCCCTCTGAGGATCCGCCCGAGGCTCATCCAGCCCAGGAACCACATCACCAGGATGAGGGCGACGACCCGGACGTAGACGGGTGTCTCGTCGCGCGGGCTGACGAACAGGGAGACCACGACCGGCATGCTGGCGATGAAGAACAGCTGGGCCGGGAAGGCGAGGAGGAAGTCGATGACCCGGCTGATCCAGTAGTCCGTCCTGCCGCCGAGATAGCCGGCCGTGACACCGAGGACGATGCCGGTGAGCACGGTGGCGAGGGTGACCGCGACCGAGATCCCCAGCGAGGTCCGGATGCCGTAGAGCAGCTTGGTGAAGACGTCGTAGCCGTTCCCCGGTTCGAGGCCGAACCAGAACTCGCCGCTGATCCCGCCGTTGGGCTGCACCGGCACACCCGCGCTGTCGAACAGCTCGGGGCGTTCGTCGGCGTACACCGTGTACGGGTCCTTGCCGTACAGCCGGGAGATCACCGGGGCGAGCAGGCCGATCAGGAAGAAGAAGATGACGACGTACGCCGAGATCACACCGGTGCGGTCGCGTTTGAAGCGGATCCACATCAGCTGGCCGGGCGAGCGCCCGATGAGCTGCTCGTCCTCGCTCTTCGCGTTCGGCGGAGGTTCACCGTCCGCGATGACCGAGGTGCCGCCACCCTCAATACCGATAGGACTTGTCACGTTTCGCCCGTTTCGCTGGTATGGGTATGCCAAAGCGAGGCGTACGGAACTCCGCAGCCGGACGCGCGTAGGAGGTGTGCGCCCTCTTCCTCCGACACCCCTGACGGAGGATCAGGCAACCGCCTGTTGCTCGTGAATCGGGCACTGTCCCCACAGTGCGAGACCCATTGACCCGAGCGCTGCGGCTAACTATCTGCCATGAGCCAACTACCGACCACAGTCAGTAAATCTCAATTCAGTCACAGCTGACGCGTAGACCTTCCAAAATCCGGACAAAGTGTTGGGTCGAAGAACGTCGCGAAACGGACGTGTTGCCTGGGTATCGGGCGCGGATCTCCGTATTCCGGACACAACACCGGTACTCGGCCCCCGGAAAACGGCTTGCAAAAAAGCCCGGACTCCCCCATCACGGGGGAGCCCGGGCTCAAGTGTCCGATACTCAGCCGTGCTTGGCGCGGCTGGCGGCGCGGGCGCGCTCGCGGGCGTCCAGGTTCACCTTGCGGATGCGCACGGCCTCCGGGGTGACCTCGACGCACTCGTCGTCGCGGCAGAACTCCAGGGACTGCTCCAGGGAGAGCTTGCGCGGCGGCACGATCGCCTCGAACGAGTCGGCCGAGGAGGACCGCATGTTCGTGAGCTTCTTCTCCTTGGTGATGTTCACGTCCATGTCGTCGGAGCGCGAGTTCTCGCCGACGATCATGCCCTCGTACACCTCGGTACCCGGGTCCGTGAACAGCACGCCGCGCTCCTGGAGGTTGGTCATCGCGAACGCGGTGACGGCACCGGAGCGGTCGGCGACCAGCGAGCCGTTGTTACGGGTCTGCAGGGCGCCGAACCAGGGCTCGAAGCCCTCGTGGATGGAGTGGCCGATGCCGGTGCCGCGGGTCTGGGTCAGGAACTCGGTCCGGAACCCGATGAGACCGCGCGAGGGCACGACGAACTCCATGCGCACCCAGCCCGAGCCGTGGTTGGACATGTTGTCCATCCGGCCCTTGCGGACGCCCATGAGCTGCGTGACCGCGCCCATGTGCTCCTCGGGGACGTCGATCGTCATGCGCTCGACGGGCTCGTACGTCTTGCCGTCGACGTCCTTGGTGACGACCTGGGGCTTGCCGATGGTCAGCTCGAAGCCCTCGCGGCGCATCTGCTCGACCAGGATGGCCAGCGCCAGCTCACCGCGGCCCTGCACCTCCCAGGCGTCCGGACGCTCGGTGTCGATGACGCGCAGCGAGACGTTACCGATCAGCTCGCGGTCGAGGCGGTCCTTGACCTGGCGGGCGGTGACCTTGCGGTCCTTGACGGCCGCCTTGTTGTCGGCGCCCTTGCCGGTGCCGCCACGGCCGACCAGCGGCGAGGTGTTGGTGCCGATGGTCATGGAGATCGCGGGCTCGTCGACCGTGATCAGCGGCAGCGGAACCGGGTTCTCGGTGTCGGCGAGGGTCTCGCCGATCATGATGTCCGCGATACCGGCGACGGCACAGATGTCACCGGGGCCGGCCTTCTCGGCGGGCTTGCGGGTCAGCGCCTCGGTCATCATCAGCTCGCTGATGCGGACGTTGCTGACGGTGCCGTCGCGCTTGATCCAGGCGACGGTCTGGCCCTTGCGCAGCTCGCCCTGCTCGACGCGGAGCAGCGCGATACGGCCGAGGAAGTTGTCCGCGTCCAGGTTGGTGACGTGCGCCTGGAGCGGGGCCTCCTCGTCGTAGGTCGGGGCCGGGATGTGCTGGAGGATCGTGGAGAAGAACGGCTCCAGGCTGGTGGAGTCCGCCGGGACCGTGCCGTTCTCCGGCTTGGTCAGCGAGGCGATGCCGTCACGGCCGCAGGCGTAGACGATCGGGAACTCGATCTGCTCCTCGTCGGCGTCCAGGTCGAGGAAGAGGTCGTAGGTCTCGTTGACGACCTCGTCGATCCGGGAGTCCGGACGGTCCGTCTTGTTGATGCACAGGATGACGGGCAGGCGCTGCTGGAGCGCCTTGCGCAGCACGAAGCGGGTCTGCGGCAGCGGGCCCTCGGAGGCGTCGACGAGCAGGACGACACCGTCGACCATCGACAGACCGCGCTCCACCTCGCCACCGAAGTCGGCGTGGCCGGGGGTGTCGATGATGTTGATGGTGATGACGTCCCCCCCGTCCTTCGGGTGGTACTTCACCGCCGTGTTCTTGGCCAGGATCGTGATGCCCTTCTCACGCTCCAGGTCGTTCGAGTCCATCATGCGGTCGTCGACGCCTTCGAGCTGGTGCGCGGCGAAGGCGCCGGCCTGCTTCAGCATTCCGTCGACGATGGTGGTCTTGCCGTGGTCGACGTGGGCGACGATGGCGACGTTGCGGATGTCGTGGCGCGTGGCCATATTGCGGCGTACTCCCGGAGTGTGAGGACGGCTCTCGCGTACGTCTGTGTTACGCGGGCCCTGCCGGGCTTGACACGCCACGGCCTTACCCCATGGTACGTGGCCGTTGCCACTGGGGCTCGCCGGGATACGTTTGCGCAGGTGGGAGTCGGTTTTAGGGCCCGGAGACGGGTGCGAACCCCGGTTCCCGCCCCGCTTCTCAGACGCCGGAGGGGCTGAGTATTTCAGCCCGTCCGGCGTTTGAGGACGAGGCCCGAAGGGCCGACAGCGGGGGTCCGGGGGCGGCAGCTCCCAGGGATGGGACGGGTAGGGGCGGCGGGGGCGAGGAAGGTCAGTTGGTGGACGCGCTCGGGGACGGCTGCGCGCCCTTCTTCAGGAAACCCATGTCCTCGTACACCGGCGTACCGAAGCCGAAGGCACCGGCATTGGCGACATTCGCCCGCGCCGCCGTCAGCTGGGGCCGCTGGAAGAGCGGGATCGACCCGGCCGCGGCCCAGATCCGGGAGTCGGCCTTACGGATCAGGGAGCGCGACTCGGACTCGTCGAGCGTGCCGATCGCCTGGTCGAAGAGCTGATCCACCTGGTCGGTGCCCACCCGCGTGTAGTTCTGCTCGACGTTCAGAGAGCCGTCGGCGGCGGGAACCGGCTTGGCGTAGATGGGGCGGGCGTCCGTGGCGGGGAACGCCGAGGCGGGCCAGGAGTAGAGGGCGAGATCGTACTGACCGGAGGCGATGTGGTCCTTGAAGTAGCTCTCGTCCGAGACCTTGGTGATCTCGGTACGGATCCCGACCCGCTCCAGCATCAGCCCGATCCGGTCCGCCACCGTCCGCAACGTCTGTGAGCCCGCCCCCTCCGGCACCACGAACCGCAAGGTCAGCGCCTTGCCGTCCTTGGCCAGCGGCCGCGCCGCCGCGCCCGCCGGCGCCGGGGTGCCCTGCGGGGCGTAGGCGCCGGGCGCCCCGCCCTGCGTCAGCTGCTTGTTGCCGTCCTGGGCGAGGTGCCGCCCGCCTTCCTTGTCGGACTCCTCCCCCTTGTTGTCCTCCCCGACGATGTACGTCCCGTCGTCCTCGGAGCCGGACTCGGACGCGGACTCGGACGCGGACGCGGACTCGGACTCGGAACGCGACCTGGCCTTGGACTCGGAGTCCTTGTCGGCCCGCTGCTCCTTGTCGGCCTTCTCGCCCTTCCCGGCCTTCTCGCCCTTCTCCGCCTTCTCGGACTTCTCCGCCTTCTTCCCCTCGCTCCCCGCCGCCTTCTCCCCCTTCTCCTTGTCCGACCCCTTCTTGACCGGCCCGCCCGGCACCCACCCCGCGTCCGCGAGCAGCGCCTCTGCCTCCGCCGTGTCCTGGCCGCCGATCGCCCCGCTGTTGTCGGCGTACGCGGGCTGGCCGGACAGTGCGAGATGGCTGCCGACCGGCTTGGCGGGGAGCCCGAGCGGGGACAGGACCAGCTTGGCCAGTTCCTCACGGTCGAGCGCGCGTGCCACGCCCCGCCGGACCCGCTCGTCGGCGAGCGGCCCCTCGGCGCCGTTGAGGGCGAGCTGGGTGTACGCCGGTTCCAGGGACTTGCGTACCTCGAAGCCCCGGAACTTCGCCTTGTCCCGCCGCTGCGCCGCGGTGAGGGTACGCCGGTCGGGTCCCATCAGCGGCGTACCGCCGGCGCCGGCACTGGCCGACGGTGCCTTCGGACGCGGCGCGGCGATCGCGATGCGCCGGGCGGCGGCGGGGTCGATCTCGGCCAGGTCGAGATCCCCGGCGGCCAGCGCGGCCGCCCGCTGGTCGCGCGGCACGGTCCGCAGGACGATCTCGTTCAGCTTGGCCGGCTCCCCCCACCAGCGGGGGTTGCGGGTGAGCGTGACCTCGTCGGCCTTGCGGTCGATCTTCTGCACGGTGAACGGCCCGGCGGTGACCTTGAGCCTTCGCCGCGCCCCGTCGTTGAACGAGTCCGGCGTGCCCATGACCTCCTTCGGGTACAGCGGCGAGAACAGCGACCGCCAGTCGGCGTACGTCCGCGCGAAGGTGACCCGGACCTCCAGGTCGTTGTCGCCGCGCTCGATCTTCTCGATGCGGTCGTAGCCGGCGTTGCGGGCGGTCCAGTACGCGCTGTCCTTGCCGGACAGGGCCCGCCACTGGGCCGCGAAGTCGGCGGCGCCGATCTCCCGGCCGTCGCTCCAGACGGCCTGCTGGTCGAGCTTGTACAGGACGACCTGCTTGGGCTCGGTCTCGACGACCTTGGCCGACTCCAGGTAGGCCGGATTGCGCTGCGCCCGCCCGGTCGCGTCGAGCCGGAACATCGACGGCAGTGTGGCCTGCGCGATCCGGGTCGTGGTGGCGTCGGCGTCCGACTGGAAGGTGTTCAGCGTCTCCGGTACGGCGTCCACGGCCCATCGCAACGTGCCGCCGTCGGCGATCTGGGCCCGGCCCGCCGGTGCGATGTCCTGCCCGGCCAGCGGCTTGCCGGCCGGGTCCGGGTCGCTGCAACCGGCGAGCGCGGGCACCGCGAGCGCGCCCGCGATGAGGAAGGTGGCCGAGCGCATGACCGCGCTGCGGCCAGGCCTGGGTCCGACGCCGACGTGGGACATCTCAGGTACCTCCGGGGAGCGGCTCTCGCCGGTGACAATAAGTGCGTTTTGATCACGTTTGGCGGTATTTTGGAGCTGATCTGATCTAAGGCACCCACTGAAGAGGAAAGGGTTCGCCAGGCGGAGACGACACGGCGGCGAGGGCGCGCAAGGACACCCGTGCGGAGCAACGCGCTCCGCACGACGCACTCCTCGCAACCTTTCGGCTCCCCGGCGTACACAGAGCGCGTGCGGGCGTGCAATGGAGGCGCGCAATCCGCCAATCGCTGCACATCCCTTCACAGCGATAGGTGTGACGCGCAACACTCGCAGGCGCATGAACGTTGCCACCCAGGGCCGTAGGGCCCACGGAAGTGAGGTCACGTCATGTCCGTTCAAGACGACCTGACAGCTGTCCAGCGCTGCCTCGACGACCTGGCCCGGTCGGTGGGCCGGCTGGAGAAGCAGCTGGGCACCGGCGGAATCGAGATGCGCCGCGTCCGCACCGACGCCAACCATCTGCGCGAGAGCGTCGCGCTGCTGCGGGACGCCGCCGCGTCCCCCGCCACACAGCGCAAACCGGAGCTCGTCACCATCCCCGACACGCCGTACGACGACTCTCTGTGGATCGACACGGATGACGAGGGTCTCGGCGCCCGGGACCGCCGCGCACCCTGATCCCACCCCCTGACCCGACCGGAGTCATGCATTGGCCACTGGTACGGAACCCCATCTGAACAGCGGCGGCGTACGCACCGGTACGCGCGCCGCGATCTCCGCCCCGCACCTGCGGACCGACCGCTGGTGGCTGGCTCCGGCCGCCACCGCGGCCGGTCTGCTGGCGTTCATCGTCTACTCGACCTGGCGGGCCTTCGCAGGCGCGGACTACTACGCGGCGCCCTATGTCTCCCCGTTCTACTCGCCCTGTCTGGCGGAGAACTGCGAGCCCATGCGCGCCGGGCCGAACTGGGACCTCTTCGGGAGCTGGTGGGGCATCTCCCCCGCCGTCATCATCCTGATCTTCCCGCTCGGCTTCCGCCTGACCTGCTACTACTACCGCAAGGCCTACTACCGCGGCTTCTGGATGTCGCCCCCGGCCTGCGCGGTGGCGGAGCCGCACACGAAGTACGCCGGTGAGACCCGCTTCCCGCTGATCCTGCAGAACATCCACCGGTACTTCTTCTACGCCGCGCTCCTGGTCGCCGGAATCCTGACGTACGACACGGTCCTCGCCTTCCGCGACGAGCACTACGCGTGGGGCCACATGGGCCTCGGCACCCTCGTGTTCCTGCTCAACATCGTGCTGATCTGGGCATACACCCTCTCCTGTCACTCCTGCCGGCACATCGTCGGCGGCAAGCTCAAGCACTTCTCCAAACACCCGGTGCGCTACCGGATGTGGCAGTGGATCGGGAAGCTCAACGCCCGCCACATGCAGCTGGCGTGGGCGTCGCTGGTGAGCGTGGCGCTCGCCGACTTCTACGTCTATCTCGTCGCGTCCGGGGTCTTCGACGATCCGCGCTTCTTCTAGATTGAGTGGGGACTGAAACCAATGTCCGTGGTCGAACGGCAGGAGTGGGACGTCGTCGTGGTCGGCGCCGGGGGCGCGGGTCTGCGTGCGGCGATCGAGGCGCGTGAGCGGGGTGCCCGTACGGCCGTGATCTGCAAGTCGCTGTTCGGCAAGGCGCACACCGTGATGGCCGAGGGCGGCATCGCGGCGGCCATGGCCAACGCCAACGAGCACGACAACTGGCAGGTCCACTTCCGCGACACCATGCGCGGCGGCAAGTTCCTCAACCAGTGGCGGATGGCCGAGCTGCACGCGCGGGAGGCGCCGGACCGGGTGTGGGAGCTGGAGACCTGGGGGGCGCTCTTCGACCGTACGAAGGACGGCCGTATCTCCCAGCGCAACTTCGGCGGCCATGAGTACCCGCGCCTCGCGCACGTCGGCGACCGGACCGGCCTGGAGCTGATCCGCACACTCCAGCAGAAGATCGTCTCGCTCCAGCAGCAGGACAAGAAGGAGACCGGCGACTACGAGTCCCGTCTGCGGATCTACCAGGAGTGCACGGTCACCCGGATCCTCAAAGACGGCAGCCGGGTGTCGGGGGTCTTCGCCTACGAGCGCGAGACCGGCCGCTTCTTCGTCCTGGACGCCCCCTCCGTGGTGATCGCCACGGGCGGGATCGGCAAGTCCTTCAAGGTGACGTCGAACTCGTGGGAGTACACCGGCGACGGCCACGCGCTGGCGCTGCTGGCGGGCGCGCCGCTGCTCAACATGGAGTTCGTGCAGTTCCACCCGACGGGCATGGTCTGGCCGCCGTCGGTGAAGGGCATCCTGGTCACGGAGTCGGTGCGCGGCGACGGAGGGGTGCTGCGCAACTCCGAGGGCAAGCGGTTCATGTTCGACTACATCCCCGACGTCTTCAAGGAGAAGTACGCCCAGTCGGAGGACGAGGGCGACCGCTGGTACGAGGACCCGGACAACAACCGGCGGCCCCCGGAGCTGCTCCCGCGTGACGAGGTGGCGCGGGCGATCAACGCCGAGGTGAAGGCGGGGCGCGGCTCCCCGCACGGCGGGGTCTTCCTGGACGTGTCCACCCGGATGCCGGCGGAGGTCATCCGCCGCCGGCTGCCCTCCATGTACCACCAGTTCAAGGAGCTGGCGGATGTGGACATCACGGCGGAGGCCATGGAGGTCGGGCCGACCTGTCACTACGTCATGGGCGGTATCGCGGTCGAGTCGGACACGGCTGCGGCGCGTGGGGTGCCGGGCCTGTACGCGGCCGGTGAGGTGGCCGGCGGGATGCACGGCTCGAACCGGCTCGGCGGGAACTCGCTGTCCGACCTGCTGGTGTTCGGCCGCCGGGCGGGCTGGCACGCCGCCGAGTACGCGGCCGCGCGGGCCTTCGAACGCCCCGAGGTCAACGACATGCAGGTCGACACGGCGGCCGCCGAGGCGCTGCGTCCCTTCTCCGCGGAGGGGCCCGCGGGGAGCGAGGACGACGGACGCCCGCCGGAGAACCCGTACACCCTCCACCAGGAACTCCAGCAGACCATGAACGATCTCGTCGGCATCATCCGCCGCGAGGCGGAGATGGAACAGGCGCTGGAGAAGCTGGCGGAACTGCGCGTACGTGCCCGCCGGGCCGGCGTCGAGGGGCATCGTCAGTTCAATCCCGGCTGGCACCTCGCGCTCGACCTGCGCAACATGCTGCTGGTCAGCGAGTGCGTGGCGCGGGCGGCGCTGGAGCGCACGGAGTCGCGCGGCGGGCACACCCGCGAGGACCATCCGACGATGGACCGCAAGTGGCGCGACATCAACCTGCTGTGCCAACTGGCCGACCCCTCGGCCGGACTCGCCGCCCCCGACCCCGAACGCGGCCAGATCACGCTGCTGCGCGAGACCACCGACCCCGTCCGTCAGGACCTGCTGGCTCTCTTCGACAAGGAAGAGCTGGTCAAGTACCTCCCCGAAGAGGAGCTCTACCAGTGAGCAGCTATGAGGCCCGCTTCAAGGTGTGGCGGGGCGATGTGCGGGGCGGCGGCCTGGAGGACTTCGAGGTCGAGGTCAACGACGGCGAGGTGGTGCTGGACATCGTCCACCGCCTCCAGGCCACCCAGGCCCCGGACCTGGCCGTCCGCTGGAACTGCAAGGCGGGCAAGTGCGGTTCGTGCTCCGCGGAGATCAACGGGCGGCCGCGGCTGATGTGCATGACGCGGATGTCGGTGTTCACCCGGGAGGAGACGATCACGGTGACGCCGCTGCGGGCGTTCCCGGTGATCCGGGATCTCGTCACGGACGTGAACTTCAACTACGCCAAGGCGCGCGAGGTCCCGTCCTTCGTGCCGCCGGAGGGTGTGGGCCCCGGCGAGTACCGGATGATGCAGGAGGACGTGGACCGCTCGCAGGAGTTCCGCAAGTGCATCGAGTGCTTCCTGTGCCAGGACACCTGCCATGTCGTCCGCGACCACGAGGAGAACAAGCCGGCCTTCGCGGGCCCGCGCTTCCTGATGCGGGTCGCGGAGCTGGACATGCACCCGCTGGACGCCGCCGCGGAGACGGGCCTGGACCGCAAGGCCACGGCCCAGGACGAACACGGCCTCGGCTACTGCAACATCACCAAGTGCTGCACGGAGGTCTGCCCCGAGGGCATCAAGATCACGGACAATGCGCTGATCCCCTTGAAGGAGCGGGCGGTCGACCGCAAGTACGACCCGCTGGTGTGGCTGGGGAACAAGATCATGCGGCGGACGTCGTCGGGCTGAGCTCGTCCCGGCGACGGCCACGGCAGGTCGGCCGCGGGATGTTCACGTCGTGGACAGCAGGTCTCGTCGGCCGACCAGTTCCAGCGCCTCGCGCAGGTTGTGCTCGGCGATGCCCCGCATGAACTCCGGGTCGGGGAAGTCGCCGTCCAGCAGCCGCAGCGGGCCGGACACCAGGGACAGCCGCATGGCCAGGCGGTACAGACGCAGCCGGTCCTCGTCCAGGCCGGGGGCGCGCAGGACGTCGTAGGCGTCGTGGAAGCGCAGTTCCAGGAACACGTGCTCCCACTCCACGTCGAAGTACATCAGCCCTTCGATGTCGATCAGGGCGGGGGTGCCCTCGGCGTCCAACAGGACGTGGTCGGGGCCGAGTTCGCCGTGGATGAGGGTGTGGCGGGTGCGGGGGCGGACCGCGGCGGACAGTTCGCGCACGGCCGCGTGAAGGTCCTCGCGCGCGGCGGCGATCCTTTCGTCCCGTACGGCGGTCGCGGCGATGTCGCGCAGAGCGCCCTCGGTGACGCGCTGCTCGCAGGAAGGGGAGGACGGGGCACCGCCGTTGTCGACGAGGGCGACCTTGCCGAAGGCCGGCCCCTGGTGCGTGTGCAGGGTGGCGAGCTGGTCGGCGAGTCGTTCCAGGGCGACGCGGCCGGCGACCGGGTCCCGTTCCATCGCCTCCTCCAGGCTCCCTCCCCGGAGGTCCTCGACGATCGCCGCGTCCGCCGGGAGGTGGGTGCGCGTGGCGTCGGCGTACAGGAGGCGCGGCGTGCGGACACCGGCGGCGGTCAGGCGGTCGTGCGCCGCGGTGAGCAGGTCCAGGCCGCCGCTTCCGTGGAAGGGGTCGCGGGGGTCGACGGGGTCGACGGGCGGGGCGTCCCAGTAGTCCTCGTCCGGCGACCAGACGTAGGCGACGGCGGTCGTGTCGTCGTCGAAGGCCAACCGGTAGACACCCTTCTTGGAACCACCGCGCAGCCGGGTGACGCCGGCCAGGGCGCGGTGCGGGCCGGTCGCCGCCCGGGCGAGGGGGGCCAGGTCGTCGCGGGTGAGGTGCTTGCGGGTGGCGGGCACGGGGGTGGGCTCCTCGCTGGTCGGCGGTGCGTGCACGGATGAGGGTGCGCGCCGGCGCGGCGGCGCACGAACCTCCGATCCTCGCACCGCCGCCCGTCGGACCACAGCTGGTTTCCCACGTCGCATGCGGCCACCCCGGACGCATCCCGGTCGCGCCCGAGCATTCCTGCTCATACGCTCCGAAATGTGACGCCATCCTTGATACGGGGCCGCCCGCGGCGGAGCAGCTCGCACCTGTCGGTGCGGGTACTGCACGCGCTGGTGGGCGGGCTGGTCGGGGTGGTGTGGCTGGTGTTGCCCGCGATAACCGTCGGGGGTGCGGTCGCGGGCGGGGCGGACCGGCCCGTCGCCGGTGCGGCGGCGCAGGGGGAGAACGAGGGGACCTCGGACGTCGATCTGGTGATGCCGGCGCTGGCTGTCGTCGCGGCGACGGTGCTCGCGGGATACGGGTTCATCCGGCGCAGGCGGCGGGCACGGGGGCGTACGACACCTGGTGGGGCACCGGTGCAGGCCGCCGAGCCGCCGGCCGGGCAAGTCGACGAGCAGGCCCGGGCTCTGCTGGCCGAGGCGGACGACTGGGTGCGGGTCAGCGGGGAGGAGCTCGGCTTCGTCGAGGGGAGGTTCGAGTGGGCGGACCTCGCGCGCGTCGAGAAGGCCGAGGCGGTCGGCCACGGCGAAGTGGTCGAGCCGTTCACCCGGGCCCTGCGGGACGCCGCGGCCGAGTTGGCGGTCGCGTTCCGGATGCGGTGGCAGTACGAGGGCGGGGTGCCGCAGGAGGGCGCGGCCAGGCGGCACGCGCTCGCCGGGATCGTCGGGCGGTGCCAGGAGGCGGGTCGGCTGCTGGATGCCCGGGCCGCCGCGTTCGACCAGGTGCGGGGGTTGGAGCAGGGCCTGGGCGGGGGTCTGGGCCATGCCCTGGTCGTCGCGGAGGGCCGGTTCCGGGAGCTGGCGGGGCGGACCGGGGGTGCCGGCGCGGCTCTGAGCGAGCTGGGCGAGCGGTACGCCCCCTCCGCCACCGCCGCCGTCGCCGGCCATGTCGAGCAGGCCAAGGACCGGCTGGTGTTCGCCACCACACGCCTCAACCACGCCCGTCAGTCCGCCGACTCGGGCGACAACGAGCGGGCGGCGGGCCGGTTGCGGGCCGCCGAGGGGGCCATCGCCCAGGCCGCCGTCTTCATCGAGGGAGTAGAGAGGCTCTCCGGTGACCTCGCCACGGCCTCGGCGCTGGTGCCGGCCGCGCTGACCGGGGGCGAGGTGGAGATCGCCGGGGCACGGCAGTCGCTGACGGGGGTGGGAGACCCGTACCCGGACGTACCCCCCGGCGAGCTGCGCGCCCGCGTCACGCACGCCGACCTCACGCTGGCCGGTGTACGGGAGGAGCTGACCTCGGGGCGGCCGTACGACCCCCTCGACCTGTTGCGGCGGATCGTGCAGGCCGTCGGGCCCGTCGCCGCGGGGCGGGCCGGGGTGATCGCGGCCGCCGCGCTGCTCTGCGCACGCGGTGCGGTGCGGGGTGGGGACGACGTCGTCGCGACGCACCGGGCAGCGGTGGGGAGCGAGGCGCGCACCCGCCTGGCGGAGGCCCGGCGCCTGCTCGCTCGCCCGGCAGCCGCGCCGGGTCCGCACCTCGCCGACCTCCTCGCGGCCGACATGCTGGCCCGGCAGGCCCATGACCTGGCCGAACAGGACATCCGCGTCCACGGCCACCCCGTCGACGGCCCCACCGAGGACATCAGCGGCCTCGCCGGGGCCCTTCTCGGCGGCATCCTGTCGGGCGGGGGCCCGGACGGCGGCGCACCCGCCGCCTTCGGCGGACCGCGCACCCGGGGCCGACGCACCGGCGGCGCGCCGGGCGCGTGAGCGCGTTCAGGGGCGGGCCGGCACTCAGAACAGGCTCAGCAACGCCTCCGCCGGGTCCGCCAGCCCGTTCTCACCGTCCGGCAGCGGCAGTTCGAACCACACCGTCTTCCCGCGCGGCGTCCGCCGGGAGCCCCAGGCGGCGCTGAGCAGGCCGACCAGTTGCAGCCCGCGCCCGCCCTCGTCCGTGTCCCGGGCGCGGCGGCGGCGCGGCTGGACCAGGCCGGAGTCCCAGACCTCGCACACCAGCGTGCGGTCCAGCAGCAGCCTGAGTCTGATCTCGCCCTCGCCGTAGCGAAGGGCGTTCGTGACCAGTTCGCTGACCAGTAGCTCCGTGGTGTCGACCAGGGGCTCCAGGTCCCACGACAGGAGCTGGCCGCGGGCGTATTCGCGTGCGCGGCCCACACTGCGCGGCTCGCGCGGCAGGGTCCAGTCGCCGACCGACTCGGCGGGCAGCCCCTGGACACGTGCCATCAGCAGGGCGATGTCGTCCTCGCCGTGGTGGCTGTCGAGGGTGTTGAGGACGTGGTCGCAGACGTCCTCCAGCGGGCGGGTCGGGTCGGTGAGCGCGCCGACGAAGGCTTGCAGGCCCTCGTCCAGGGGGTGGTCGCGGGACTCGACCAGGCCGTCCGTGTAGAGGGCCAGCAGCGCGCCCTCCGGGAGTTCGACCTCCACCTCCTCGAACGGCTCCCCGCCCACGCCCAGCGGCATGCCCGGCGGCACGTCGAGCATCAGCGCGGCCTCGCCGGGTTCGACGAGGACCGGCGGCAGATGACCGGCGTTCGCGAAGGTGCAGCGGCGCGTGACGGAGTCGTAGACCGCGTACACACAGGTCGCGAGGTACACCTCGGACAGGTCCGCCTCGCGGGGCCGGCGGGCCGCGCGGGTGGCCTGCTGAACCCCGCCGGGGGCGCCGAGGCCGCGCGCGATCTCGTCCAGCGCCGAGAGGACCTCGGCCGGTTCGAGGTCCAGCAACGCCAGCGTTCGTACGGCCGAACGGAGTTCGCCCATGGCCACGGCCGCACGGAGCCCTCGGCCCATGACGTCCCCGACGACCAACGCCGTGCGGTGACCGGGGAGTTCTATGACGTCGAACCAGTCGCCGCCCACCTCGCTGGGCCGGTCGGCTGAGGAGTTGCCCGGCAGATAGCGGCAGGCGATGTCCAGGCCGGAGGCGACCGGGTCCCCCGGCGGCAGCAGGGACCGTTGCAGTATCAGCGCGCGCTCGTGCTCGCGCCGGTACAGGCGGGCGTTGTCGATGCACACCGCCGCCCGTGCCGCCAGCTCCACCGCGAGGTCGCGGTCCCGGTCGCCGAACGGCTCGCTGCCCTTCGTGCGGGCGAACTGCGCCAGTCCCACGACCGTGTCGTGGGCGACCATCGGCACGGCCAGCGTGGACTGCACGAGGCCGCCCTCCTCGCCGGGCACATGCTGCGGCCGGGCGGTGCGCAGGGCGTCCGCGCAGGGCGAGTTGAACGGGTAGTGGTGGACGGCGCCGACCGCGACGGGCGCGCCGCCGCCGACGAAGGGCGCGTCGGAGACGGCGCTGGAGAAGGCGACGCGGCGCAGTTCGGCGCTGCCGTCGGCGAGACCGGGCGGGGTCTCGTCGCCGGCCAGCAGCCCCTGGTAGAGGTCGACGGTGGCCAGGTCGCAGAAGCCGGGAACCACCACGTCGAGGAGTTCGCGGGCCGTGGTCTCCAGGTCGAGGGAGTTGCCTATGCGGGCACCGGCCTCGTTCAGCAGGGCGAGATTGCGCCGGGCTGCGGCCGCCTCACGGGCGGCGGCACGGCGGGCCGTGATGTCGATTCCGAGCCAGGCGATGCCGATGGGGCGGCCGCTGCCGCTGTGCACCCGGTAGAGGTTGACGGACCAGTGGCGGCGTTCGTCGGAGCCGGGCAGAAAGCCGGTGACGTGCATGTCCGTGATGGAGTTGCCGCTGTCCAGGACACGCTGCAGGGTCGCCGCGACGCGGTCGGCCTCGGGACGCGGCAGATAGTCGTGGACGCCCCGGCCGCGATGGTCGTCGGGGGTCCCGCCGAAGAGGGAGGCGAAGCGCTGGTTGACGCGGCGCACCCGCAGCTCGGGGTCGATCAGCAGGAAGCCGAACGGAGATTGACTGAATATCGCCTGCGAGGCGGCGAGGTCGGTCTCCATCCGCCGGAGCGTGCGGACGTCGACGACGATGCAGACGGCGGCCTTCTCCCCGTCCTCGGTCCGCGTCGGCATGACGTACACCTCGGCGAGGCCGTCCTGACCGCGTCGCCCGTCCGCGCCGTCCGGCGTCCGGAACGGGACGACTCCGGTCCACTCCCGTCCGTCCAGGATCTCGGCCATCTTGCGCTGGCCCTGCTCGCGCAGGTCCGGGTCGACGAACGCCTCGATGGGGTCCATGCCGACGGCACGCTCGGCCTGGATGCCGAAGATCTGCTCGGCGCGCAGGCTCCACTGGTCGACCAGGCCGTCGGGGCCGATCGAGAAGGACGCGACCTTGATGTAGTCGTAGATCGAGCCGGGCGGACTGCTCTGCCACATCGGATCGCCGGGCCGGGGCTCGTCGAGGGCGAAGCCGGCATCGCGCGGGGCCTGGGCGGGTGTGTCGTCCCGGGAGGCTTGCGAGGCCCGTGTGTCATGGGAGGCGCGTGTGGCGCGTGTGCCGTGGGAATCGCCGCGGGAGGCCCGTGTGTCGTCGGCCCGCTCTCCCGCGGCCTTCGCCCTCGCGCCGTCCGACGGGTCCTCGGACTCCGTGGCCTTCGCTGGTATCTCGCTCACGCGAACCGTCCCCTCCAGCTCACCGCGTCCGGCACCGGTCACCGGCGGCGGCTGCCCGCAGTATCCAGCACTACGGCCCCGCACAACACGGTGTTCACGATCACAGCACGTTCCCGATGGTTTTCGGTCCCGGACGTGGAAACACTTCCAGTCTTCTAACCAGCTGACACGCAGTCGAATCACGCGTTTCGACAACTGCCACTGGCCTGAACCAGTCGCTCGACAGGGTGGGGGCGGGCGTACACCGCCACGTTCACTCCGGCACGGCGAGTTCGAACCACACCGTCTTCCCCGTGTTCCGGCCCGGCCGGGTACCCCATCGGCGCGACGAGTGCGCCACGAGCTGGAGGCCGCGACCGCTCTCGTCCTCGGGGTGGGCGACGCGTTCGCGAGGGGGGTCCGGGAGGGGGTCGGAGACCTCCACCAGGAGGACACCGTCGAGGTCGGCGGGGCGGACCAGGCGCACCCCGATGGGGCCCGTGGCGTGCCGCAGGGAGTTGGTGACCAGCTCGCTGACGAGCAGCGCCGCGAGATCGGCGAGGCTGTCGAGCTCCCAGTCACGCAGCCGGCCACGCACAGCGGCGCGTGCCGCGCGCACCGCGCCCGCCTCCGCGGGAAAGGTCCACTCGGCGTAGCCGCCATCGGTGTCGATCACGCCGATCACTTCCCAGGCCAGCGGGCTCACCCATGTCCGGTTTCATAGGGTTAATGAGCACATACCCTATATTCAATGGGCAGTACCGCAGGAGGGTCCGGACAGATCCAGGGGGCGGCAGCTCTCCACCGGGGCGGCAGCCCTCCACGGAAGTGAGAACCCACAGGCCGTCATACCGACGGCTCAGAACCCGCGCCCCCGAGCCGCACCGCGACCTCCCGGACCGCCGGCACATCCTGGTCCAGCCAGTCCACGTCCCAGAGTTCCCCGGCCTCCAGCCAGCGCAGCGCGTCATGGTCCTGGAGGGGCTCGGGCTCCCCGGAACCGGCGAGGAGCCGGGCCGTCCACACGTGCAGGACGTAGGGGGACCTCAGGGGCCACACCCCGGGCACGCGCTCGATCACCTCGGCGTCCACGCCGAGTTCCTCCCGCAGCTCCCGCACGAGCGCCGCCTCGGGCACCTCGCCGGGTTCGACCTTGCCTCCGGGCAACTCCCAGCGCCCGGCCAGTTCCTCGGGCGCGCTGCGGCGCGCCGCGAGCAGGCGGTCCCCGTCCAACAGCGCGGCGCCGACCACGATCCGTTCCGTCATGCGCCGGAGCCTACGGGAGCACGCCGATCGTCAGCGGTCCGCGCTGTCGCCGTTCTGCGCGAGCCGCTCGACCCAGTACAGCTGCTTGTGTCCGCGACCGTCGAGGCTGTCCGCGATCTTCTGGGCCTCCGCCCGTGTCGCGTACCGGCCCACGCGGTAGCGGTTGCCGTTGTCGTCCTGCCGAATCACGAGCCAAGGAAGCGTGATCGTGCTGTCGTTCATCGCGCCCCACCGCCCCTTCCCGCCCACGACCGCCCGAGTCCCTCCCCCAGCCTTCGGCCGGGAGAACCTCCATCCCGCTTCGCTCGCGGCCTGTGCCGTGCCCCACCCGCCAAGGAAACCGCAATCCGCATATGCCCGAGCCTACGCCTAACCTTTACGCTGCGAATACGGCTTTTCACAAAGAGGTACGCAACCAGCCAAGTCGTAGGGGGCGCACGGCATCGAATGCGCCGTGCGCGGACGTCGACGTATCCGGTCACGGGCATACCGCGGACGCCGGGGACGACCTGCGAAAACGGCCAGATTCGAACGGCCGTCGAAGGGACGGGAGTTGATGCTCGGCCGGAGGTAACGGCCGTGAAGGTGTGCGCTACTTCACGAGCGAGTGCGCTACTTCACCGGGAGGTGGTACGCGACCCGGTAGCGGTCCGCCGGAATCACCACGTCCGCGGTCTCCACCGGACGCCCGGACGCGTAGTACGTGCGCTGGATGACCACGACCACATGACCGGGGACGCCGCCCAGTGTCAGCAGTTCCTCCGCGAGGCCGGGGCGCGCGCCCACTTCCTCCGTCACGTTGTCCACGACGACGTCGATGGCCGCCATGCGCTCGACGACACCCATGCCGCCGAGCGGGCCCTCCTCGGGCAGCATCACGGGCGTACGGCCGGTGACGGCGAGCGGCTCCCAGGAGGTGGAGAGCATCATCGCCTCGCCCGCGTCCCGGAACAGGTACCTCGTGCACATGACGCGGTCCCCGGGGCGGATGCCGAGCCGCTCGGCGACGGCACCGCACGCCTCGGCCTGCGCGCTGTTGGACTCCCAGGTGCCGCGCGTCTCGCCGTCGGCCTGCTCCTGGCGGAAGGGCGTGGCACCGGTCGGCGGGCGGAAGCCGGAGCGGGAGATCCGGCGGGGCACGGGCCGCTCACGGACGTACGTCCCGGAGCCGGACCGGCCCTCGACCAGGCCCTCGGCCATCAGCACCTTGCGGGCCTCCAGCGCGACGGTGTCCGAGACGCCGTACTCCTCGCGGATCCTGGCCTGGGACGGGAGGCGGGTGTGCGGTGGCAGCGAGCCGTCGACGATCTTCTTGCGGAGATCACCCGCGACGCGCAGGTACGCCGGCTGCTCACCGAAAGTCACTGGCCGCTCCCATCAGCTTGTACAGACAGCAACAGCGTGGCAACCGTGGGTTGTCCGGTGCAAGCAAAGGCCAGAGAATCACTCGATGTGATGACTTGTGCCCGCCGAGGGCTTTACGCAGGCACTTTCTCCCCGCTATAGCCGCGCTCACACATCCGCTCACGCATCGAGGACGCCCGCGATCCCGCTCCCGCCGCCGTCGGAGTCGTCCTCGTAGGGCTTCGGCACCGTGGTGTCCAGGCCCAGAGCCTTGCGCGCGGTCACCGTCGTCGGGCCGTCGACGTACTCGTACCCGCTTTCGTAGTGCGTGAAGTACGTGTCCACGTCCCTCGCCGCGGCCGCCTGCGACCACTGCCTGCGGGCGTCCTCCATCTCCTCGATCAGATCGGCGACCGGCTTCTTCGCCCCGGCCCGCCAGCTGTGTCCGCGCAGCGCCTCGATCTGCTCGCCGAGTGCGGTGTGCACGTCCTTGGCCCAGTCCTGGCTGGCGGCCAGGTCGTCGTCGGGGTGCTCCTCGGGCTCCTTGTACAGGGCCGCGTCGACGGCGTTGGTCGCGGCGAGGAAGGCGGCCTGGTCGGCGTCGAGCGTCGTCGGGTCGGTGCGCAGCGAGCCGGTCAGCTCGCCGTCCTCGGCCGTGCTGCCGAGCAGGCAGGTGATCTCGCGGTCGCCGAGCCGCCAGCTCTCCCGGGACGGGACGAGGTAGTAGACGTCCACGTCGTCCGGTACGGCCCAGGTGTCCATGGTGTAGCCGTCCTGGAGCGCGTAGCACTTCTGGCTCGCGGCCAGGTCGATCTCGTCGTCGCCCGGGAACGAGCCGCCCGGCAGGGTGACGACGCCGAACACCTCGCCGTCGTGCCCGTCGGCGCAGGACACCTCGTCGACGTCGTAGGCGTCCCCCTCCAGATCGCCGGTCGGGGTGTCGAAGCAGTCGCCCTTGGCGAGCGCGTAGGCGGTGCCGTCGCCCCGTGCGGCGCCCTTGAAGCCGTCCCAGAAGTCGGCGGCGGAGCCCGTGGACAGCCCCAGCACCCACAGCGCCAGCCCGACGGAGGACAGCACACAACCGGCGATCGCCATGCCCTTGCCGCGCTCGCCCCGCTTCCTGATCTGCGCCAGCGCGATCAGCCCCAGCACCAGCCCCACGGCCGGCACGAAGCAGAGGATGCCGAGGACGAGGGCACCGATGGCCACGCCGTTGACGGGCACGGGCCGGCCGTACGGACCGTAGGGGTCGTGCGCGTACGGGTACGGGTACGGCCCCTGCGCGTACGGCCCTTGGGGCTGCTCCGGGGACCCTTGCGGGTGGTGGGGTCCGGGAGGCGGAGGTATGGACACGAGTACCGTGCTCCTGGTTTCGGGCGGCGGCGCCGGGAGGGGGAACGGGCGTACGACTGGGCGAATCGTAAGCGGGCGACGAGGGGGGATGTCATGCGAGTCACGAACGCGACGATCCGGGCGGTCAACGGGCTGACCGCCCGGTGGGCCGCGGCGGTGCGGAACTCGGAGCCGGGCGGGGGCAACACGGTCTTCTCGGCGGCGGGTGTATGGCCGCTGCTCGCGTTCCTGGCGGACGGGGCGGGCGGCGCCGCGCGCGCCGAACTGGCGGACGCGGTGGGGCTGCCGGCGGACCGGGCGGCGGGCGCGGCACGGGAGTTGCTGGCCTCGATGGGCTCGATGCGGGGCCTGGACTCCGCGCTCGGGCTGTGGACCAGGCGGACGCTGGAGCTGCGGGAGCGGTGGGAGGCGGGGCTGCCCGCGGAGGCACACGGGGTGCTGACGGGGAACGCGGAGGCCGACAAGGGGGCACTGGACGCCTGGGCGGTGAAGCGGACGGGTGGACTGATCGAGGAGATGCCCGTCCTGCCGGACGAGGACACCGAGTTGGTGCTGGCGACCGCGCTGGCGTTGCGGACCCAGTGGCTGCGCCCCTTCCACGAGTGGCCCCGGACAGCGGAGGTCGGGCCGTGGCACGGGCGGGAACTGAAGGGTCTGCGGCGCGCGAGCACGTTGCTGGACCGCGTCGGCGTGGCGGACACACCGCGGGGACACGTCACCGAGCTGAAGGTGCTGAGCGACAACGCGATCGACGTCCACCTGCTGCTGGGCGAGGAGGCGACGACACCCGGGCAGGTGCTGGCCGCGGGAGTGGACATCCTGGCCCGCAGGCAGCCGGTCGTGCCGGGTCCCCGGCTTCCCTACGGCGACGTGGGTCCCGGTCTGCGCGTCGTCAGGGAGCGCGGCGCGACGCCCCAGCCGCCGACGCTGGAGGTCCGGACCGTGGCGTACGAGGTGCGGGCGGACCATGATCTCCTCGACCACCACGAGGTGTTCGGGCTCACGACCGCGCGCGGGGAACAGGCCCCCGGCCACTTCCCCGGGATCAGCGGCTTTCCGCTGCACATCGGCGCGGCCCGGCAGTTCGCCATGGCCAGGTTCGGAGCCACCGGCTTCGAGGCCGCCGCGGTGACGGCCTTCGGCGCGGCCGGGGCGGGCGTCCCGCAGCTGCGCTGGGTGACCACCCGCGTTCGGGCCACCTTCGACCGCCCCTTCGGGTTCCTCGCCCTGCACCGCCATACGCGGCTCGTCCTCGCGGCCGGCTGGGTCGCGGACCCGGAGCCGTTCCGCGAGGACGAGGAGGACTACTGACCTGGGGCTAGAACTGGAGCGCCCAGGCGTCGATCCGCCCGGTGTCGTAGTTCGCGTTGTCGCTCACCCGCAGCTTCCACGTGCCGTTGGCCGCCTCCGAGGAGGCGTTCACCGAGTACGTGGTGTTGATGTTGTCCGAACTGCCGCCCGTGCCGTACGACTTCAGCGTGTACGCCGTGCCGTCGGGGGCGATCAGCTGGACCTGGAGGTCACCGATGTACGTGTGCACGATGTGGACCTCGACGGCCAGGGCGGAGGGCGCGTTGCCCGGGACGCCGGAGACCGTCACCGGTGACTCGGCCGTGGAGTTGTCGCTGATCGCGACGTCACCGGTGTTCTCGAAGCGCGGTCCGGGCGGGGTGGTCGTCCCGCCGCCGACGTGGAGCAGCCGGTTGGGCGAGTCCGTGCCGGGGCTGGTGACGACGCCGGTCGTGGCGGCGGCCGTCAGGGCAGCGGCGACCTGGGCCGGGGTGGCCGAGGGGTGGTCGGCGAGATGCAGCGCGGCCGCGCCCGCCACGTGCGGGGAAGCCATCGACGTACCGGAGATGGTGTTGGTGGCCGAGTCACCGGAGTTCCAGGCCGAGGTGATCGACGAGCCGGGCGCGAAGAGGTCCAGGACCGAACCGTAGTTGGAGTAGCTCGCGCGGGCGTCGCCGCTCGTGGTCGCGCCGACCGTGATGGCCTCGGTGACGCGTGCGGGCGACTTGGTGGAGGCGTTGGTCGACTCGTTGCCGGCCGCGACGGCGAAGGTGATGCCGGAGGCGATGGCGTTGCGTACGGCCGTGTCGAGGGCGGTGTCGGCGCCGCCGCCCAGGGACATGTTGGCGACGGCCGGCTTGACCGCGTTCTGGGCGACCCAGTCGATGCCGGCGACGACCTGGGCGGTCGTACCGGAACCGGAGTTGTTCAGCACGCGCACGCCGACGACCTTGGCCTTCTTGGCGACACCGTGGGCGTTGCCCGCGACCGTGCCCGCGACGTGCGTGCCGTGGCCGTGGCCGTCCTGGGCGGTGTTGTCGTTGTCGATGGCGTCGTAGCCGTAGGAGGCGCGGCCGCCGAAGTCACTGTGGGTGATGCGGACGCCGGTGTCGATGACGTACGCGGTCACGCCCTGCCCGGCCGAGTCCGGGTAGGTGTAGGAGCTGTTCAGCGGCAGGTTCTTCTGGTCGATGCGGTCCAGGCCCCAGGAGGGCGGGTTGGCCTGGGTCGCGTCGATGCCGAACGTCCGGTTCTGGACGACGGAGGCGACCGCGGGGTCGGCGGCGAGCCGCTTCGCCTCGGTCTCGGAGGCCGCGATCGCGTAGCCGTTGAGGGCCTTGCGGTACGTCCGCTCGATGCCGGCGCCGTACTTCTCGACGAGGGTGCGCCCGGCCGTGGAGCCCGAACGGGCGTGGTCCGTTTTGAGGGTCACGATGTAGCTGTCGGCGACGGCGCCCGCCGCGCCGGCGTACTGGATACGGCCCTCGGGGGCGGCCGCGGCGGGGAGAGCGGAGACGAGGCTCGCGGTGAGGGCCGCGGTGGCCGCCACGCCGAGGGCGGCCAGTCTTCGCCGGGTGTCTCCGCGGGAGTTACGCATCACTGCCATCTGAGGGGTCCTCCTCGATTGGTGGTGCGCTGGTGGGGGGTGGTGCAGGCACACCAGGACCCGATCAGATAGGCATGATCATGACAATCTTCAGGACGGCTTTGCCGACTCCGCCCGTCCCGGATCCTGTGCGAGAGCTGTGCGCCCGCCGAAAGATTGAGGCCTGCACAGGAATTGCACAAGGGCCCTGCACGGACGTAACAGGGCCGCGGTGCGGCGGCGGGGAGAAGGGCGCCGGCCCGCCGTCAGTCGTCGAACCCCGTCGCCCGCGTGCTCTTCTCCCACGCCGCGACGTCCTCCCGGACCTGGTCCAGATGGCCGAGCACGGCCGTGACCCCGTCGTCGCCCAGGGGCAGCCGCAGCGGGGTCCGGTCGGCCTCCAGCGCGGCCAGGATCAGGGCCGCCGCCTTGGCCGGGTCGCCCGGCTGGGTGCCGTCGCCGCCCGAGACGAAACCGCGGGTGTCGCTCACCTTGGCGTACAGGCCGCTGTCCGCGCTGGTCCCCGCCCGGCCGGCCTCGAACAGCGCCGTGCGGAAGGACCCCGGCTCGACGATCAGCACCTTGATGCCGTACTCGGCGGCCTCGTCCGCGAGGCCCTCGGACAGGCCCTCCAGGGCGAACTTCGTTCCGCTGTACGCCGAGAAGCCCGCGAAGGACATCTGCCCGCCCATGCTGCTCATCTGCACGATCGCCCCGGAACGCCGCTCGCGCATGTGCGGCAGCACGGCCCGGGTGAGCGCGGCCGGCCCGAAGACATGCACCTCGAACAGCTCGCGCAGCTCCCGCTCCGTCGTCTCCTCGAAGGCGCCGACGTGGGTGCGGCCCGCGTTGTTGACCAGGACGTCGATCCGGCCGTGCCGCGCCACCACATCCCGTACGGCGGCCTCGGCGGCCCCCGTCTCCGTGACGTCCAGGCGCAGCGCCTCCACCTGGTCGGGGTGCGCGGCCACCAGGTCGTCCAGCCCCTCGGGCCGCCGTGCCGCACCGACCACCACATCGCCCTCGGCGAGCGCCGCCTGAGCGATCGCCCGCCCGAAACCGCTGGTCGCGCCGGTGATCAGCCACACCTTGTTCATGACAGCTCCTTGTGGTCGCATCGCTCACCACCCAGAGTGCGGCCGGTACCGGTTGCCCGTCCAAGACCCACGCTGATAACCGATGGTTATGACCATGGACGTTCATGTGCGCGACCTGCGCTACTTCGTGACGGTGGCCGAGGAGCTGCACTTCACCCGCGCGGCCGAACGGCTGTACGTCTCCCAGCCCGCGCTGAGCAAGCAAGTGCGGGCGCTGGAGCGGCAACTGGGCGTCGAGCTGTTCCGCCGCGATCCACCGGGAGTGACCCTGACCGAGGCCGGTACGGCGCTGCTGCCGCACGCACGGCGGGTGCTGGACGCCTGGTCGCGGGGGTCGGCGGCGGTGGAGGCCGCCCGCGCGGCGGCACGCGGCACGCTGGTCGTCGGCATGAGCACGAGCCCGGGCCGTGGCGGCCTGCTCCCGGCGATCCGCTCCCGCTTCACCGCCGCCCACCCGGACACCGCCCTGCGCCTGCGCCAGGTGAGCTGGGAGGACCCGACAGCGGGCCTGGCCGACGGCGACGCCGACGTGGCCTTCGTCTGGCTGCCCCTCCCCGACGCCGGCCGCTACGCCTGGACGGTCCTCGCGCGGGAGCCCCGCCTGGTCGCCCTCCCGGACTCCCACCCGCTGGCGGCCCGTACGCAGGTCGACTTCACGGAACTGCTGGCCGAGCCGTTCCTCGCCCTGCCGCCGAGCGCGGGCCCGTTGCGCGACCACTGGCTCGCCCTGGACGAGCGGGACGGGCGGGCGCCGCGCGTCGGGGCGGAGATCGCGAGCACCGAGGAGACCTACGAGGCCCTGGTCGCGGGCCTCGGCGTCTGTCTCGTGGCGGCCGGCAACGCCCCGCTGATCACCCTGGGCGGGGTGGTCACCCGGCCGGTGCGCGGCCTCTCACCGAGCCGTTACGCGCTGGCCTGGCGTGCCGAGGACGGGCACCGTCCGCTCGTACGGGCCTACGCACAGGCGTGCCGGCAGGTGACAGGGCGGCCCTGACCCGGCTCACGCCTCTTCCGTCGCGGGCTCCGCCATCGTCGTGCTCAGGCTCAGCCGCGCCTGCTCCTCCTCGACGATGCGGCGGGCCAGGGCGAGGTCCGAGATGTCGACCGCGTCCGGTGTCGACTCGGCGACCGCGCTGCGGCGGGCGTACGCGTCGAACAGGCGGGACTTGTTCTCCAGCAGCCGCACCAGTCGCTCGTCCACCCCGCCCGTGCAGAGCAGACGGTGCACCTGGACCGAGCGGACCTGGCCCATCCGGTGGGCGCGGGCGACCGCCTGGTGTTCGACGGTCGGCTTGAGCTGCGGCTCGCAGAGGATGACGACGGAGGCGGCCTGCATGTTGAGGCCCACGCCGCCGGCCTCGATCTGCGCGAGCAGCACGGCATGGCCGGCGACGGCGGCGAAGTCGTCGACGAGCCGCTGCCGTCGGGCCGGGGGCACGCTGCCCGAAATCGGCCCGAAGACCCGTCCGTTCGCCGGATCCGCGCCCTCCCCCGCTTCCGCCCCCGGCGCGTGCGCGGCCGCCAGCGCCTCCCGCACTGCCGCCAGTACGTCGCGGAACCCGGAGAACACGACGACCTTCAGCCCGTTCTCGGCGGCCTCGGCGGCGATCTCGCGCAGTCGGTCCAACTTCGCCGACCGGTCCGGGCGGGCGTACGCCGCTCTGCGCATCGCCATGAAGTTGCCGGCCCGCACGGCCTCGCGGTAGGCCTCCTCGTCCGCCGCGCTGGGCTCCTCCCACTCGTCCGTGTGCTGGAGCGCGGGGAGTTCGGTGAGCACGTCCTGCTGGTTGCGGCGCAGATAGACCGGTGCGACCGCCTTCCGGAACGCCTTGGAACCCGCCACTCCGTCACGGTCGTCGACGGTCGCGGCCAGCTCCGGCTGGAGGATCCGCACCAGGCTGCGGAACTCCTCGACGCGGTTCTCCATCGGCGTGCCGGTCAGGAACAGCACACGGTCGCAGTGCTCGGCCCATGCGGAGACGGTCCTGGAGCGCAGAGCCTCGGGGTTCTTCACGAAGTGCGCCTCGTCGACGACCAGCATGCCCAGCTCGCCGCGGCCGGGCACCGGGAAGCCGCGCAGGGCGTCGAAGGTGGTGACCGCGACGCCGCCCCGCCCCTTCCAGTCGGCGAACGCCTCCTGCCGGTCGGGGCCGTGCAGCGGTGTCGCGCGCAACGCGCTGCGCTTCTCGATCTCCCGGGTCCAGTTGATCAGCACGCTGGCCGGGCAGACCACCATGAAGTGGCTCTGCCCGTCGGCGGTGAGATGCGCCAGCGCGGCGATGGCCTGGATCGTCTTGCCGAGCCCCATCTCGTCGCCGAGGATCGTCCGGCGCTGGGCGAGGGCGAAGCGGGTGCCGAAGGCCTGGTAGCCGCGCAGCGAGACCCGGCGCCGCGTGTCGTCGAGGGTCTGGGTCCTGACCCGCTCGGCCACCTCGTCCGGCAGGAACCCTTCGGCCGCCGCGGGGTCGGGCGCCCGGCCGGAGACCTCGGCGAGCAGGCTGTAGTACTCGGCGGAGCGCAGCTCGAAGTCGACCAGGGCGGCCAGTTCGGACTCCGGGCGGCGCAGCAAATCGACCGAGGTCTGGGCGAGCAGTTCGGGCACCGCGTCCCGGTCGGCCTGCTCGGTCAGGGAGCGGATCTCGGCCACGGCCGCCAGCGCCTGTTCCCGTCCGGCCTGCCCGGCGAACAGCATGCGCAGCCGCCCGGCCACCGGCCCGGCCTCGGCCAGCAGCGGGCCGAGCCGCTTGTTCAGCGCCGCGGCCGCGTCGACGGCCCGGCGCGCCTCGGGGCCCGCTTCCACCAGCACGCCCAGCGCCATGACCAGGGCGGTGGTCCGGGGTTCCGGCCGGTCCACGTCGATGTGTACGGCGATGGTGTCCCGCACGGCGTCGGCGATGCGCCGGGCCGCGGCCACCGTCTGGTCGGCGGTCTGCTGCCCGACCCCGGGCAGCTGGCGCAGGCGGTACGACCCGGCGTCGAGCACCTGCCCGACTGTCCGGAACCCGCCCTTCTCCACCTCGCCCAGGCGCAGCCTGCCCTCGGTGACGTCCTTGAGCCGGGCCACCGGGATGACGTCCAGCTCGCGCCGGGCCAGGTCGTCATGGATCGGCGC
The DNA here is from genome assembly GCF_042800355.1 of Streptomyces sp. NPDC057623. Taxonomy (NCBI): domain Bacteria; kingdom Bacillati; phylum Actinomycetota; class Actinomycetes; order Kitasatosporales; family Streptomycetaceae; genus Streptomyces; species Streptomyces sp. NPDC057623. The sequence goes on along the minus strand of NZ_JBHVGZ010000002.1, from coordinate 46,976 downwards.
CAGGGCCTCCCGTACGCCCGCGACGGCTCGCTCGTGATCCCCGGCCACCGCCTGCGCCGCCTCGTACAGCCGCCCGCCCCGGGCCACCGCCTCCCGCTCACTCCGCCCCATCGCGCCCCGGCCCCTTCCCGCCCCTCCGCCGCGTCCCCGCATCCTGCCATCCGGGGCGGGGACGGGTCCGGCCGGTGGCCGGCGGGACCGCCCTGCCGAGGACCGGTGAGGGGCCCGCCGAGCAGCAAGAGCGCCGCCCGATCACGGAGTCGGTCTCTCGCCTCTCCGGTCCGGTGCCGCCGCCCAGCCGATGAGGGCGCCGCGCAGTGCGGCCACCAGGCGGGAGGCGGCCTCGTCCTCGGTGCGTCCGCTCTTGATGAGGTCGAGGATGTCGCGGGGGGTCGAACAGGGCGTTCCACAGGTACAGGGCCTCGTCGCCGAGGTCGCCGAGTCCGAGGTCCTCCGTGGTCTGCCGCAGCGGTTCGGTGAGCGCCTCGGCCTGGGGGCGAGGTAGCCGGTGTTCTCGCGCAGCCGTTCCAGATAGCCGCGGTGGGAGCGCATCTGCGCCATCGCTCCCCCGTGTTCGAGGACGAGCGACACCCAGTAGCGGGACACCGCCTCCAGGCGCTGCATGCCGCGGGTGGTCTGCGCCGCGCTGAAGTCGCGCAGTTCGGAGCCGACCTCCGGGGTGGGGAACGGTCACCATCACCGTCGAGCCCTTCGGGGGCCGAAGAGGTCGGCCGGACGATGCCTCCACGGGCGACCGCGCACTTGTGGCACGGGGCCATCGCCTGATCCGGCCGCTCCCGCTGCCGGCCAGACAGCTGGACCCGGCCCCCACACACACACCGGCGACCGGCGCCGCCCGAGGACGCACGCCCTCTCGCGGGAATCCGCCAGCGATCCAGCACGGGGACCTCACCGGCATCCCAGCACCATCCCAGCACGGGAAAAGACCAGGGGCCCGACGCCGAAGAGTCAGACCCCTGTTGACCTGCACGTTTACCAGATCAGCGATGTGGTGACGAGCTACCCGCTACACGTTGAAGCGGAATGTTTGGTGCAGAGCTCCCACCTGCGAAAACGCGGTTTCTGGGGTGCCCATCCCAGCACCATCCCAGCACGGTAGCCACGTCCCAGCACCATCCCAGCACGGCGGCGCGTCACCCACACCTACGCGGCGGGTTCGAACGCCGTCTGCATGATGGCACGGCACCGGTCCCACGCCTCCGGCACCAGGTGCCCGTAGATGTCGACCGTGGTTGTGATGGATTTGTGCCCGAGCCAACGGGAGACCTCGTGGATAGGTATGCCCGCGGCGAGCGCGGTTGAAGCGAAGAAGTGCCTCAGCGAGTGCGGGTGGTACTTCGGCTTCCCCTCCACATCGACAAGGCCGGCAGCGACGCACGCCTTCCTGAAGTGATACGAGTAGGTGTTCGCCGTGGGCATGGTGCCCTTGCCCCGCTCACGGGGAGCGAAAAAGACTTCGACCTGCCGCGCCTTCCCTGCCTTGTCTCGGAACGTGATCGGGATCGGCGCCCACAGCTTCTCGTGCTCGTCGATCTCCGTGCAGATGAAGGGCGCGACCGGCACGTCGCGGTACTCGCCCTCCTCGCGGTGCTTGAGCGGGACGAGCCGTGTCCGGCAATCGTCACGGTGCGCCTTCGCGCTGATCTGCCAGCGGATCCGGATCATGTCGTTTCGCAGGCATCCGACATGGAAGGCCAGGGCCTCGCTCACTCGCATGCCGACCCCGGCCTGGAGCCAGACAGTGAGCTTGTACTGGGGCGACATGTGCTTGTGCAGCAGCCGCACCTCGTCGAGGGACGGGATTTCGTCCTCGTCGACGGCGCGCGACCCAGGGGCGTTCTTGACGTCCTTGGTCGGATCTTCCTGGATCCGCTTTTCTTCCTTCGCGGACCAGAAGATGTGCTTCACCATCTTCATGCGGTCGTACACCGTGCTCGCGGCCAGCTCTTTACTGATGGCCGCCTTGAAGTGCTCGATATCCCGCTTGGTCACCCCGGCGAGGGTTTTCCGACCTAGCCGGGGGACGAGATGGTTGTCGATGAAGCCCTTGTAATTGTTATAGGTTCCGTCGCCGATTATTCGACGTTCGAGCCAGTCTTCGACATAGACACGGACGGTGATCTTGCCAGCATCGGGGTCAATGTAGACCATCATCCCCTTGTCGGTCTCGACCTTGGCAGCAAAGGCATCCGCGCCGTCCGGACCGGTCTTCTTCGCGAACGTCTTTTCGCGCTGCCGCGCCGTTCGACCGCCAGGCTCCCGATAGCGGACCGTCCAAGAATGCCCACAGCGCGGCTTATCGCACGGGTATGTGGTGACCTTGGGATCGGACTTGCATCGCTGGTATACGGTTGCCAACTGACACCCTTCATGTGCGAGGAATGGCCGAGCGGCCGTTATCCGTAGTTGTCTTCGAGATAGGCGATGATGTCGCGCTCGCGGAATCGCAGAAGGCGTCCGACTTTCTGCGCCTTAAGCCCCCACGCTCGATATTTGTTCTTCACGGTGATCTCGCTCACCTGTAGCCAGGAAGCCACTTCTTCCGGAGTGAGGAGCCTGTTGCTTCCGCCGGCGGTCACGGCGCCACCTGCTTGGCAGCAGAAGAGACTTGCCGTTCAGCGCCGCCGTGGAGGCAGCTACCTGAGCGAAAATGGGCAGGGGGTATCACGGATCGGCGCACGTTTGGGTTCCTTGCTGGGGCGCGGGGGCGATTGGGCAATGCCGACAGCACTACCCATGCCATGAGGGGCTTGGAGCGGAAGCCGACAGCTACAGGAATGCAGCGGACGGGCCGGGTACTACCTCTCTCTTTGCTAGGCCCTGTCTGTTAGCCCGCTCCGACTCCACCGCCAAGCACAGTCGGGTGCGAACTCCCTCAATGGTCTGCACGATCCCCGGTTTCGGTAACCGGGGATCGTGGGCTATATTCCGCCCCGCAACCGAGGGCTACGAAGTAAGCCGGTAGGACCTGAGCGCGGGGTGTACGTCGTCGTCGACCAGGACCACGAGTCCGTTCTCGGTGAGTCGGCTGAGGTTGCGAGCCACGACGCGTTCGGGGGTGCCGACGGCTCGGGCGATACCTCGGGCCTCAGCACCCGGGTGAGCCGCGACGTGCGCGAGCACCATCAGGTCTTGGCGATGCCCGCGCTGCACCAGGTCCTCACCGAAAAGGCCAGCGGCGCAGACGCAGAGGCACAGGGCTGTGGAGAGGGCCGCGTAGTCGGCTTTCGTCTGGGCGGTCCATGCGTTCATGGCGCCGAGCGCCAGAAGGATCGGAGCAGTAACGCGGGTCGATCGAAGTGCGGCTTTCGGCAGGTGGGCCTCCTTGCTAAGGACCAGGGCGCGAGACGCCAGACGGAGGCCAGCGCGGCCCTCTGGCACCAGCACCGCTGGAAGCGTCTCTGACCTGGTGTTTTCCGGGGAGGTTGTACGTTGACATGGTCTCCGGGGGTGGTTCCAGTCCCCCGGGGCTCTTTCTCGTCTGCCGTGGGCGAAACGAATCCGTCCTCGGGCCTGTGATGAAGCCGTCGGTGAGCGCTGTCTGTCGCGACGGGAGGAGGGGGCCTGCACCCTCGTCACGGAGCATCTGCGCCACTGGAGTATTCCAACTGGCCACTGGCTACCTCTGAGTGAATGGGTCGCCCAGTCTCGAATGACATTGCGCCGGTGATATCACCTCAGCGATAGGAAGCCACGCTCCTTGTGGTCCATGGTGGTCGTCCGCCGCCTGCTGGGCTGCTGACAGATTCGTTGGATCAGCTGTGGACGCGCCCGGTGAAGTCGGCAAGCGATCCATTCACTTGTGGGAGATCGCGTTGACGCCATAGCTCCCGCCCTGCGAGAGGTCACAGCCATGCCCCGCCCGTTCGGAGACTCGCCCTACGCGTTCACTGTTCCACCCTCGGTTGCAGCAGTGCCAGCCGCACGAGACCGCGTTGTCCAGCGTGCACAGCGACTCGGGCTGGTCCTGGATGAGGAGCTGACCAGCGACTTGCGGTTGCTCACGGGAGAAGTAGTCACGAACTCAATTACGCACACGCAGGCTGCATGCGTGGTGTCCGTGCGCTATTTCGGCGATCGGCTTCGCGTGGAAGTCACCGACGTTGACCCCACCTTGGTACGCCCCTCCCAGGCCGAGGCGATGGACGAGAGTGGGCGGGGACTATTTCTTGTTGCCGCCTTGGCAACCAAGTGGGGCTCACAGCCTTGCGTAGCGGGGAAGAAGACGTGGTTCGAACTGGCGGTCCCCGCTTCCGTGGTGGGCACCACAGCTGTAATCGCTTCCCAGGCCGATGGTTCCGCAGTGGAGTCGGTGTCAATAACCCGTGCACACTTACGAATGGAGCATCAGGCAGCCTGACCCGCGCACCAGGCCGGCATCGCCAATCAGAGCGGCGCCAGTCGAGATGAAGGCCCCGGCAGACCGCTTCGGGCTCAATCCCGATATTTCTTAGGCTTATTGATGGAATGTCAGGTAATTTCCCTGCCGGCCTCGCCTAGTACGGCTTCCCACGGGTACCGGCGCCCCGGCGCCCCAGCCCGCGGCTCGGCGAGCGGCCATACCTCGTCTCCATAGATCAGCCGCACGCCTGAATCGTGAAGGGCTTTAATGTGCCTTTCCCATGCGGGGTGGCGAGCGTGCGCGGCGTTCACACGGGGCCAGACGACCACCGGGAGGTCCAGTGTTCCGATGGCTTCGTTGACCTGTGTCAACGCCTGGTTGTCTGAGATCCCCAGGGCGAGCTTGGCGACGGTGTTGGCGCTTGCCGGGGCCACGACGTAGCAGTCCACAGGCGGATGTGGCCGGGAGTCACCCGGCAGACGTGATTCGGACCGTACGGGAAGGCCGGTCAGCCCCTCAAGCTCGGCCGTCTCCCCGCTGGTGCGGAGCCACTGATCTGCGGTCGGTGTGAGCGTGACCGCAACCGTCCAGCCCCGTTCGAGTGCTGGGACCACGAGCCCTGTACGCAGTTCCTCAATCCCGCCGGCGCTCGATCCGACGACGCCCAGCACCTTGCCCTGCATCGAACTCACTGCACCGCCCTGCGTCGTTGGGCCATGGCCAGCAGCCCGGCCGAATGACTGCCGCCCGTGACCGGGGGCTGCTTCCTCAGGTCGCGAAAGGTCTCGCGTACGCGTGGATTGTTCCGCACGAGCTGGGGCGAGGCGCGTTCGGTCTCCCGCAGTTCCCTGAAGGACTCTTCGACGCGCCCCCTGGGGCAGAGGTCGCGGGCGTAGTCGATGCAATGAGACACGGCGCCTTCCGCCGGCATGCGGGACACGTCGATGCCGCCATACTCGACGACGTACGGGAGGCTCTCCAAGCCAAGCTCGATCGACAGGCGGTGCAGCTCGACGTTCGTCGGACCGAAGCAGGTCTGTCAGTGGTTCTCGTCGGAACCCAGCCGGTCGGCGAGCCGCTTCGCCTTCTCCAACAGAGAGTTGGCGGTGTGCCGGTCCTGGTGCTGTGCAGCGGCCACAGCAGCTCGCAGATGAATCATGCCAAGCAGGCTAGGGGCGGCCGGGGCGTCGTCGCGAACCTGACTTGCGAGCCAGGCCGCCGCGGTGTCGCCCAGTTCGAGGGTGTCCTCGTATCGCCCGTTGGCCAGCAGCGCGTGCGTACCGGAGCGGGGGACGGAGACCAGCGACAACGGGGTCCTCGGATTCGTCCCCGGCCCGCATGGCGCGCTCGGCCGGGAGCCACGACAAGTCGGACTCACCGACCTTGGCGAGAGTAGACGCTGCGGTGTCGCAGTTCCCGTTGGCAGTGGCGGGCTTGGCTAATCAGCGGGAGCGCCTTAGGGAAGGTGAGCATCCTGGTAGTGGTCCAGCCGGGGCCCGGTCCCAATGGTTAACCATCTCGTCGACTGCGGGGAACGCGTCCCAGTCGTGTGCCGAGATGACGCGGGGGTCAGCGGGATCGGCTGGGGGCACAAGGCGCGCGGGTCGAGCGCGAGCGTCATCCAGTCTCCCCCTCGTAGATGGCCGGGCAGACCATCGCGGCAGATGACGTGATAGTGCCCTGCCCTTCGGCTACGGGGGGGGGACCGAAGGACAGGGCGGCTCGTGATCAGAACCCGGCAGTGTCGCACCCAGGCTCTGACGGGTCTATCGCAATTCGCGCAAGAGCGACTCGGCGATCGCGGCCATAGACTCAGTCAACGGGGCCTTCTTGCCTGTCCGTCGGTAGGCGCGCTCGACATTGGCGCACAGCAACAGTCGTGACAGCCTGCCGCTGCGCGTGGACAGGACGTCCGCGAACAGGGACTGCACTCGCTCCGCGAGAGCCGGCACGGTCAGGGACGCGGACCACAGGCAGGCCGCATCCCATCCCACCGGTCCCATTCCCCAGCTCTCCCAGTCGATGAGCGAAAGGCGGGGGCCACAGAGGTTGGCGTACCCAAGGTCGCCGTGGGCACACGCCCAGTCGGTGATCGTCGTGTCGATGTCCGCGCCGTAGACCTCGTGGATCCGTCGGGACAGGTGGGTTTGGCCCATGGACACCCGGTCAGTGGAGTGCTCTGCGAGGTTGGTGAGAGCAGTACGCAGGTCGGTCCACCAGTGCTCGGGAAGTCCGGGATCCGCAGTGATGTCGCCTGTGGCTGAGAGGGCTCCGTTTTCCACGAGCATCATCTCGTCTGCGCGCCACACCACGCCACGTGCCTCGTCGGTCCAGACGGCTGCGGCCGACCATTCAGGACGCGGTACTCCTGCGATGGCGGCTGCAGCCTCGAAGCCCGTCCAAGCCTGAGCATCGATCTCGCCTGTACGGCGCCAGGCGAGCCGGACCCAGGTGCCTTCGTCAGTTCGGAATCCGGCAGTGCCGTTGAATTTGCTGAAGTGGCCGTCCTGCCGCTTGAGCTGACGACCGAGCCGTCGCTCGATGCCGTCGAGGACGTCGTCGAGCTGAACGGTAGAGAGGTCATCCAAGGTGGCTTGCACTATCGGTCCTTCCAGGACGGGGCTCCAGCCCTCACGGTAGCCCTCTCGTGCAGCAACTTCCGATACGCCGTCACTGTCTCGCTGTTGACCTCAAGTCGCGAGCCCTCGACAACCTCGGTGAGGTGGTCGACGTGGGAGGTGCCGACCGCGAGGCGGGTCACCTCGGGGATAGCGAACGCTGCGGCGACACCTGCCTGGAGCGCGTTGCCGTGCTGGCCCGACGCGAGGAACGTGGAGGTGTCCACGGTCTGCCATATCGGGTCAGCGGCGTCCCCGGCGAAGGGGGCCATGCCCCACATTTCGGTGATCTGTATGCGGTCGACGAGTTCGTCCAACGCGGTGAGGATCCCCGCGGAGACCATGAGGCCGGCACGCACCATGGCCACGTCCGGACGCGGGATCTCCCAGCTGGCCTCGAGGAGAGATCGGGGATCCCAGGAGGAGATCCCCCAGCTCTTGCAGAATCCCGCCTCGCGCATCTCCAGCAGCGCGGCGCACGCGTTGGCGAGATCCGCGACCGAAGACTCGGGGTTGTGCAGGAGCACTGTGTCCGGAGTACGGCCGAGTTCAATCGCCGACTGCTCGACCGCAGCGCGAAGCCGCGCAGGGTCGAGGTCGTGGCCGTCGGGGAAGTAGCCGACCTTCGTGGAGATGGTGAAGGCGGAAAGCAGGTCGCCGGCGATCGCCGCGAGGGTCCGGTGAGAGGCGAACTGGTGATAGTTGAACGCGGTGTCGAGGTCCGTGACACCCAACTCCAGGGCGCCCTCTAGAAGGTGTCGGGTGTGACCAGTCCGGTATAGGCCGAGAGCGATTCGGCGGTCAGCGGTGCGCACAGCCCCTCCTGGATCAAGTGCTCGGCGAGCGTGGTGAGGTCTTGGTCGTCGTCGGTGAGGCGCACCGGGTGCCCGGACAGAAGGCTGCGGAGGGCGGGTTCGGCGCGGCTGTGGAAGGTGAGGCGCTTGCCGCCGCCAACCACCTGGACTGTGCCGCCGGAGGGCGTGATGACCGGCTCGAACTCAGTGACCGTTGCGACGTATTCGAGCGGGCCGAACACTGGAACGTGGGGCATGTGTCGAGCGGGCGGGGTGTTCGCCCGCAGTTCCGCGAGGTATCGCTTGGGGTCGTACTCGCGGGCGAGATCGGTCAGCTTCGCGGCGAGCACGTCGCCGTCGACGGTGCCGTCGCTGCGCTCCAGGTCCGTACGGAAGGCGTCGTCCGCGCGCGCCGCGTCGGACAGGAAGTTGGCCCAGGTCACGCCGGTGCGCTTGGTGAGGCCGAAGGTCACGTGGAGGGAGTGGCCGTTGTCGCCGGAGCCGATCCTCGTTGCGGTGTGCCAGAAGCCGCGGGGTATGTGCATGACGTCGCCGGCCTGCATGGTGCCCTTCCAGAGCACCTCCTCCGACGGAGTGAGGTTGCGTTCGGCATCGCGGTACATGGGCGCTGGGCGGGAGGGACCTCGGACCTCCCAGGACTTCTCGCCGGAGAGCTGGACGGCGATCACGTCGTGGTCGTCCCAGTGCAGGTTGAAGCCGTCCGTGTCGCCGACCGCAAGGTAGGCGTTGGCGGAGGTGAGCTCGCCGGACCACCAGCCCAGAGCGCGGCAGGCGACTTCCAGCGTCGGGTCGAAGAAGTCGACGTGGTCCAGGACAACGGTTCCGCCGCCGTTGAGGATCCGGCCGAGGGCCGCCATGTCGGCTTGGCTGACGGCCTGCCTGCGTCGGTTGACGTTGGTGGACAGAAAGAGCGAGGGATGTACCTCGTCTCCCTCGGCGTAGCAGCGCAGCTGAGGGTTGGCGAGGTGGCGGTGCCGGATCGTCTCCAGCAGCCGGTTCGGGGTCATCAGCCGAGTGATCAGTTCCGGGTCGGCTAGGTGTCCGCGAGCGAACGCGGTGCCTACGGGCCCCGGCCCGCCCCAGCCGAGCGCCTTCTCGATACCTGTGACGAGCCGGTGCTCCATGGTTCCTCCTATTCCTTGGGAAGGTTCAGGCCGTCGCGGTTGTCGCCGTCATCGCCCGCGCTGTTCTGAGAGCTGGTGATGTCTGACCGCTCCGCTTCGCTGCGGTCGTGGGCCACGGCGAGCAGCTCGACGGCGACCAGCAAGCTGACGCTGGTCCCGCCTCCCTCCTTCTTGGCCTTCGTGCTCTTTGTGGTCGTGGTCACTCGGCACTCCTCTCATCGGGGCCTCTCGACAAGCGAGTGGCCTGGGGATCCTGCGGCTGCACAAGACGCAACCGCTGAGTGATGGTGCAACCTGGCGCGTACGCGCCAGAACCGCCTCCGGCGTCCGTGGTGCTTCAGATGGAGGTGAGGCGGGGCCTGTCGACGGCGCCCGCAGTTGCGGGTGTACCGGCGCTTCGGGAACGATGCGCTCCTGACGTTCCCCGATTCTCACGGACTGCTTGTCCGTCGTGTTAACCCTGCTTCTGACAACGGGACTTCGCACATCACTGCCGTGATATCACCAGGGTGATCGGATGGTGATCGTCATTAGCTACAGAGGGAGTTGCTCGAAGACCACGGTGTTCCTCTGCTCTCAGTACCAATTTGTCAGCAAGCCGTACGAGGAGCGACGAGGATACCGACGTCAGACATACACCTGATTTCAGTAGCCCGCGGGCAGTTGAGCAGAATTCTTGCCAACCGACGGTTGGAGCATCGGGCAGGTCAGCTCGGCGGGCACCGAGAGTCCGTCTAGGAGCACAACGATTCTATCGATGTTCGTGAGACGCCGCTGACCTGCCTCCAGCATTGACAAGAAAGCTTGACTCAATCCGGTCAGCCTGGACATGTCCTCTTGACGGAGCGAACCGATCTCACGAATCAGCCGGCAGAGCCTACCGAAGTCCCGGCAGGATAAGGCATCCCGTATAAGTTCGGAGTGCCACACGTGCGGTGGGACAACGGGGCGTGCGGGCGGATCCTCGCGCAGATGACGGGTGCATCCGCTGCAATAGGCCGTGCTGTTGTATCTACTTAGGCGGCATCCACAACGGCCGCAGCGAGGTGCACCTTCTGCGATCAGTGGTACGTCAGCGGTCTGGATCGCCGGCACGTTCATCCACTCCTTGATGGGCGGAACAGCGCCTGAGCCAGGGCGACGGTCGCCGTCCCGATGTGGGCCTGTGCTCCAAGCAGATAGCTCAAGGCGTGCCGATGGTCGCGGCGATGGTCACTGGAGCATGTCTTTGTCCCGGAGAAGCCAATTGCCGCATGAGAGTTCCTCAACTCGACATATGGCACACGCAACTTCACGGCAGAGGTCTGTTCGCAATCAGGGTTGACTAGAACTGGTGCCTAGTGAACTCGCCTTGACGCAGAATGGGTATGGTGAGACGTGGTTGAAGCGGTATACGCGGTTTACAGCCGGAGCGGGAGGCGATCGTGGCAATGCAGAGAGATCCCAACCCCCGCCTGCGTGACGCCATCGATGCGTCCGGCTGCACGTACGAGGCGCTAGCGAAGGACGTCCGGCGCATCGCGGCCGAGAACGGCGAGACCCTCCAGACGAACAAGTCGGCTGTCTCGCACTGGGTGAACGGCACACGCCAGCCCACCGGCCAGACCGGCCAGTATCTCGCCGAGGCCCTATCCCGCCGGTCAGGCCGCACCATCACTCAGACCGAAATCGGACTGCGCGCACCAGACTCCGAGGCGTCGGACGAACTGGATCCCGTCCTAGCGGCCACCGACCTGGGTCGCGCGGACGTCGAACGGCGCCGCTTTCTTGCGGTGGCCGCCTTCACCACTGCCGGCGTTGCCATGCCGCTCGCCCACGATCACGAGGCCACAGCCCGAATGCTTCGCGCCCGCACTGGTAGGTCAATGGTCGGGGCAGAGGAGGTGGATGTCGTACGCCAAATCACAGCAGCCTTCAGCTCGGCCGACGAGCGTCTAGGTGGCGGCCACGGCCTAACAACCGTAACCGCATACTTCGCCGACACTGCCGCTCCGATGCTCCGTGCACGTTTTCCCTCAGAGGGGTTACGCCGTTCAGCCTTTGGTGCAGTCGCTGAACTTGCCTACCTGGCAGGCTGGAAGCATCACGACCTTGGTCAAGAGGGCGCCGCCCAGCGTTACTACCAAGTTGGCTACCAGCTCGCCTGCGAAGCCGACCCTCACGGCCACGCTGCCTGGATGATGCGCGCCCTCGCCCACCAGGCCCTCAGCCTCAAACAGCCCCACCACTGCGTCGACCTGGTCGAAGGCGCTCTCGCTCGCGGCCTTGGTCACGTGGACGGGCAGACCGAAGCCCTGCTCCACATCACCCTCGCCCGCGCATACGCCGCCGTCAGTGAGAATCCAGCAGCGGCCCGGGCACTACTCGCCGCGGAAGACGCTCTACTGCACGACGACGGCCCCCAGCCCAGCTATTCCCGCGTGAGCGGCCCCGCTGCCGGCACAGTGGCCAGCCATACCGCCCGCACGCTCACCGACCTTGCCGACCACATAGGCACCGAGCAGCAGCACCGCGACGCCCTGATCCGCTGGGACCCCGAGAAGTACAAGCGCGTCCACGCCCTCACCCACGCCGACCTCGGCGACAGCCTGGCCGCGCAAGCGCGCGCCGACGAGGCCGTAGCCGCTTGGTCTCAGGCTCTAACCCTCATGGAAGGCATGACCTCTGACCGCACCCGCAAAGCGATCACCTCCCTCCGCTCCACCCTCTCCATCTACCAGCGCCGCAAAGTACCCGGAGCCGCCGAACTCGCCCGCCGCGCACGCGAAGCGCTGGCCTAAGCTGCCCACCAACCGGCCGACGAAGGGACACCAGCCGTGGTTCAGCGGACAACCGACGACCAGCCCAAAGCCCTCCCGCCCGCTCTCGAATCCATGACCCTGCTGGTCGCCGCCGTCATCGTCCACGACCAGGCCACCAACCGCGTCGTCCTCCTCCAGCGCAGCCAGAACGCCAAGTTCGCACGAGGCATGTGGGACCTCCCCGTTGGCAAGAGTGAACCCGGCGAGCCCATCACCGAGACCGCCGTACGCGAGCTGCACGAGGAGACCGGCCTCATCGTGAAGCCGGATGCCCTGAAGGTCGCCCACATCATCCACAGCGCCTGGGGCGTCGAAGCCCCCAATGGCTTCCTCACCGTCGTCTTCGCCGCCCACGAATGGACCGGCGAACCCGAAAACCGTGAACCCCGCAAGCACGCCCAGGTCCGCTGGGTCGACGCCAACGCCGTGCCTAAGGACTTCGTCGACACCACCGCCAGCGCCCTCCGCTGTTATCTCGGGGACGGCCCGCAGGTATCCCTTGACGGCTGGTGACAAATTGACTCAGTTCGCGCGTCGTTGGTAGCGCAGCCCAGGCGCGCGGTCAAGGTCGAGGCAGAAGCCCTCTGGTGGCCTGTCGTCCGCCGGATTCGTAGGAAGTGTGAGCGTGAAGCCGTCCGCCGTGTACTTCGCAGGCCCAGTACGACTGAGACGGGCTGGGGTACCTCGACGCCACAGGTACAGCGACTCTTCGTTGCGGGTCAGGCGGAGGGTTCCGGGCACGTCTTCGCATGCATACGTGCCGAGCGGCGTGTGGTGGGTGTGCGTGCCTGGGTGGTTCTCCGGAATGTGCGGTGTTGCGGGTTGGCGCTGAAGGGACCGGGACAGGACTTCGCCCAGATCGGCTTCGGGGTGCTGGTTGAGGTCGGTGACGGCGGCAGCAGCGACGTGGTCGGCGACGATTCCGGTGTGGTTGGACAGACAGATGACGCGGAGCCCCGAGTTGGTGAGGTGCACTGCGGCGGAGAACCCCTGTTCGTGGCCGTAGTGGAAGACGGCAGTTCGGCCGGGTCGGGCATCGGCATACAGGCCAGCTCCGTAGGTGAACGGGTGGTGGTCACTTGGCTGGTAGGCGAGGTGCTGCTCGAACGGGAGTGGATTGCCGGCGGCGGGTTGCCATTCGTGCCACAGGTGGTCGAGCCAGCGGTCCAGGTCGGTGACGGTGCACCACAGAGAGCCGGGGCCGGGCAGGGCGACCGGCTGCTGCTGGTGGAGCCAGCCGGCAGCGGTGAGCTGGTAACTGGCGGCGGCGCCGGGAACGACCTCGCGTGGGTCGCTCTTGAACCGGGCTGAGGTCATGCCGAGCGGGGTGAAGATCTGTCCGTCGGCAACTGTCTGGAGGGAAGCGTCGTGGACGCGTTTGAGGACTTCGCCGAGGAGGAGGTAGCCGGTGTTGCTGTACAGGAAGTGGCCGGGTTCAACGGCACGGTGGCGCTGTCGGTAGGCCAGTTGCAGCAGGTCGTCGGCGGTGTAGTGGTCGAGGTCGCGGAAGCCGGCTAAGGAGAGCAGGGACTCGGCGTCACGGATTCCGCCGCGGTGCTGTATCAGCTCGGCGACGGTGACGCCGGGGATCCGGAAGCGCGGCAAGATGTCGCCGACGTGCCAGTCCAGATCGAGGAGGCCGTCGGAGGCGGCTCGCAAGCACAGGTACGCGGTGATCTGCTTGGCCACGGAGCCGACGTTGAAGGTGGTGTTCTCCTCGATCGGTGCACCGAGTTCGAGGCTGGCAGCTCCGGTGTGTGCCTGCACGGGAGGTTCGTCGACTGCATGGGCGCGAAGGATCAGGCCCGGCTCCTGCGCTCGCACCTCCCTACGGACAGCCGGTGCGGTGGTGGAGGTGTCCGTATAGTTCACAGGCTGAGGGCCTCGTGGTGAACGCCATGCAGACGCTGGCGCAGGCCCGTGTCGGGTACGAGGGCGAGCGCACGGGCGTGATCGTCTGCGGTCCTGGCGAGCAGATCGCGCTGCTGGGCCAGGTAGGCGGTCAGGAACTGGTGCACGGTGCCTGTGGTCTCGGGAAGGACGCGAGCGGTGTAGACCATGGTGAGCGGGAAGGCCCAGCAGGCGTGCAGGAAGCCGAAGGCGGGGCGCATTGTCTGCTTCCACGGGGAGTAGAACTGCGCTTCGTCGCTGATCTTGGTAGCGGTAGCAGTCAGTGCGTCATTGAGCCAGTTGTGGCCGGCTTCGTGGATGAGGTCGCGGGCCAGGACAGCGGGCTCATCGATGTGATCGCAGAAGACGGTGCCTGGCAGGCGGGTGATAGTCCAGCTGTCGAGGGTGTCGCCGAGTTGCTTGTGCCGTAGCAGAACCACGACGACGGCGTGAGCTGCAAGTAGGTCGGCGAATCCGTTCTTTGCACCGGTGGCGAAGGCGGCTGCAGCAAGCTCCTGCAGGCCAGGGCTGGCCGTGATGCTCTCGGGGCTCAGCACGTAGTACGGGGTCTCGGAGATCGCCGAGCGGGGCAGGCGGTCAAGCCCAGGGGCGACCACGATACGTGCTCCGACGGCGGTGGGAGTGGACAGTGGCGCCGCGTTCGCGTCGGCATGGGCGGTGTACCAGTCGAACGTGGTGGTGTCGCCAGCGCGGGCGGCGGTCTCGGCGCCCTCGAGGGCATGGTGGGCCAGGCAGTACTCGGCAGCCGCCGTTGCCGGGGATGCAGCGGTGTCGGCCAGTTCCGGGGTGGCGGGCTGGATGACGGCACGGATCCGTTGGGTGCGGTCGAAGTGCAGCGTCTGGGCGGGGGTGAATGAGAAGGAAATCGCGGGCGTGTCCACTGGGCAGATCCTTCCGACAGGGCTCGGCCTGGGGCCGGCCGTGAAGGTCCGGCCCCAGGAAATACTCACCGGCGATCTGCCGCCGGTGTGGTGCGTGGAGGTCAGGCGGTGGTGTCCGTGGTGACCTCGGCCGTCGGCCAGCCCTCGGCGGAGACGCTGGATGTGTGGGCGGTGCTGCGGACGGTCTCGTCGTCGCCGCGCAGTTCGTCCACGGCGGTGAGGAAGTCGCTGATGCGGTCGGTGTCCATAAGCGTGCTCATCCTTTCCGTAATGAGGTGTTGAGGCCGTGCACCTGCTGGAGCCAGTGATGGGGCGGCGGGCGGGCGGTGTTCACCGCAGTCCTCCCTTCGGGAGTGGTGGTTCAGTGACCGCGCTGGGTCAGCGCGGCGGCTGGGGTGGCGGCTTGGCGCAGAGCGCCGCAGAGTTCACTCATCTCGGGCCGGTCCTGCGGCTCGGGAGCGAGGGCTGCGGAGATCACCGGGCGGAGTCGGGCAGGTGCCGCGTCGAGCCGCGAGTGGCCGTGGCGGGGAATGTCCGCGCACAGGAAGCGGTAGGCCAGGACGGCGAGGCTGAAGGCGTCGGCGGCCGGGGTCGCTCTGTCGTAGGAAGTCGCGTACTCCGGGGGCCAGTGCACCTCGGGGCCTCGGGCGGCTGGGCCGCGTGGGGTGTCGGTGCGGCGGGCCGCGCCGAGGTCGGTGATGAGCCCCCGTCCGTCGCGGATGAGGATGTTCTCCTGGTAGACGTCGCGGTGCACGATTCCGCGCTGGTGCAGCGCGCGCAGGCCCTCGGCGACGTCGGCAAGGATGCCTAGCCCGGCCGTAGCCTGATCGCGGTCACCAGCGGTCGCAGCTGCCAGGAAGGGACTGAAGTTGCCTCCCGGGCAGTACGGCATGGTGTACCAGTCAAACCGGTCGGTGCTTCCTTCCTCCAGCACGGGCACGACCTGATCGGCTCCCGCGGCGGTGCGACTGATGGCGATCTCGTGGCGGAAGTCCTCGCGGGTCAGGGCCCGTTCGGCGTCGGTCATCTCCGCGTACCAGTAGAAGCCGTAAGAAGCCCTGCGGGTGTCGTCGTCGAGCTCGGCCAGGACGTGGTTGCTGCCGAAGCCGGCCTTGAGGACGACCGGGGAAGCTTCCTCGCGGCTGGCGAGGACCAGGGTGCTTGCACGTGTGAAGGCGAGCAGGTCGTGTACGCGCCAGCCAGTGTCACGGACCTGGTCCAGGACCCAGGCGGCCGGGTGGAGGGGGTGCAGGTGCATGGTGCGGCTCCTCACTTTCGTGCTGCCTGGCGAGGGACGGCACGCAATTGGTCCAGGCAGGCGGCGGCTAGCAGGTCGAGGTCGGGCTCGGCGGTGCATGGGTGCCGCAGCACGGGCAGACCGGTCGTCTCGGTCCAGGCGGTGGCGGCCTGCTCGTACAGGTCTGCGAGCCGGGTAGCGGTCGGCGGGTCCTCTCCGAAGCGGCGCGATGTGGTCCTGCGGGAGAGCCGGGTGTGGCACAGCTCGGGCGAGGTGGTCAGCAAGACGGTCAGCTCCGCCCGCGCGGCCGTCACCTCGGCCAATTGGCGGACGTAGTCGGCAACAGGTTGGTCGTGCAGCAGCGCGAGCAGACAGGCGGTCGACAGAGTGAGCCGGTCGGCAACCACCGCACCCATGGACAGGGCGGGGGCGAGGTTGTGATGGGCGTGGAGTTCCAGATCGCGGCGGGCGGCGGCCATCGCCGTCTCACCGCTGTCTGCCGGACGGCCGGCCCGCAAGCCGATGATGGTGCGGGTGGCTCGGAGCGACAGCCACGAGAACTGGCCGATGTGTCCGAGATGGATGTCGTCGGCCGCGGCTGCGGCCAGCAGTCGATCGCGTGCCGTGCTCTTCCCGGCTCCGGCGATTCCCTCCAAGGCCAGCAGCATGCCGCCTCATCCCTCTGGCTTCTCGGCGATCAGCCAGCTGATGAACTTCGCGCCCCGGCCGCGCAGTACGGGCTCGGTGCCGTGGGTGAGCTGAGATCCGTACAGCAGGGCGGTGCCCGGGGCAGGGCTGACGCTCCACCGGGTGCGGGGCATCTGCGCGAACCAGTCGGCGGAGTAGTCGGCACCGTCGTGGGCCAGCCACATACCGTCCGCGTAGCCATCCCTGGTGGCATCGTCCAAGCGGGTGTTCCACAGGCGGTCGCTGGAGGAGCTCTCGACGTAGAAAACTCCACCGGCGTCCGCCTCGCTGATCACCACGCTGATTCCGGCGATCTGCCTCGGCCAGGCGAGCGGGTCGGGGGCGATGCTGTCGAGGTGGCCGGTGATGTGCTGGCCGGGACCGTACTCGACGTAGGTCCACTGCCGGCAGGCCGTGATCGACGGCATGACGCGGGAAAGGGCCGGTCGCGCGCGGTCGAAGGCGCGCTGCAGCACTTGCTCGGCCTCGTCGGGGATCTTGGGTATCTCCACCCGTCCTGCCGGCTCGTACACGGACATCGCCTGCTCGTGGGAGTGACCGGGGATCTCGTGGATGGAGGTGGTGCGGTGCGTGCCGAAGCGGGCGCGTTCCTCCTCGGTGAGAAAGTCGTTCATCACGGTGGCGAGTCGGGTCTGTTCCGTGGTGTCCAGGAATCCTTCGACGCTGCCCATCGTGACGGTCTCGGCGATGTGGATCACGATTCGGTCCTCCTCGTTTCGAGCACGCGGCGGACGTCGTCCAGGCCGGTGCAGTGGTTGAGCCAACTGGCCACGGGTTGGCGGGCGGTGGCGGTCGGGTCGGCCCACAGAGCCAGCAGCTCGCCAGTCAGCGGCAGTTCCTGCACGTCGGGCAGCGGCTCCGGCACGGTGAGCTGGTCCAGCGCCAGGCACGGGGCGGTGTGCTGGGCGGCGAAGACCCGCCCGAGGCGCGCCGCCGCCGCCCGTCCACACGTTTGGAGGAGCGTTTCGGCGGGGTCGTCCTGCCGGTAGCCGCGGCACTCGGTCTCCGCCCACCCCGCCGCTACCGCTGCGGCTGCGGCAGAGACGCAGCAGGTGGCGCAGCACGAGCCAGCGGCCTTCGGGCATGGCTGGTGGTGGGCCGGGATGGTTGTGGCTACCTCGACGAGAGCCGCCCACGCCGAGTCGTGCAGTAGCTCGTCGGCGGTGCGGCGGCCAAGGGACGCGCCATGGTTGCAGCACGCAGGGCCCGCGCCAGGCGGAGGGCTGGGCCGGTGCGCGGGTTCGATGAACAGGGCGTGGAAGTACACGATCCGCCCAAGTAACTGGTGGATCGTCAGTGCGTCTGCCGCGCTACTCACGCTGATGCTCCCCCAGACACGAGGGCGGCTGCGTGCGGCACCGGGCAGGAGCAACCGCCGCCCGTAGAGGGCCGTTGACCGCGCAGCGTGTCTGCGATGACCTCTGTGGCTTCGCCTAAGTTCTCGAAGTACGCCGACCAGCTGTGACCGGGGGCTGGCTGTAGCGCGAGGTCGAGTACGGGCATCGTGCGGCCGCTGGCCTCACAGGTCAGTTCCGCACGACCGAGGGTCACCTGCACGGTCATGGGCAGGTCGGTGGCCGCTGCAGTAACGGCACGGCACATGGCGGCAGCCGTCTGGGCGTACTCGTCAGGGTCGCGGGGGAGGATGCCGACCCGTCGTTCGGTGGGCTCCAGGTCGAGGCCGGTGTAGGGGTGGCCCTGGCAGCTGTCGTACGTGACCAGTCCCCATTCGCGGGTGATGACGTCGACGAGAGGTCGGACTCCGGACTCAATCGCCTCGTCCCACTGGGGATGGATCGGGTCCAGGTCGTCGGCCTCGTGGACGCCGGGCAGGCCGACGGTGTTGATGTTGCCGTGTGTGCTGGTGTTCAGCCGCAGGGGCGTGCGTGGTTCGTCGGCGCTGTTCCAGCGGGCGAGGAAGGCGGCGACGTCACCCATGCTGTTGGGCGTACGGGGGCGCCAGCGCAATGTCTGGCACCAAGCACCGTCAGGATGGGCAGGCTGGGCGAGGAGGGCGGCGATACCGTCGATCATCCGTATTCGGTAGTCGCAGTAGGCGTCCTGGTCACCCGCCTTGTCATAGCGCCAGCGGGTGGCTACGCAGCCGCCGCCGCACGAGGACCGGTACGCGCAGGTCGTGCACCGCTCCATCAGGGCTTTGCCCTGGTTCAGCAGCGGCAGCCGCCGCTGGCCCGCGACGACCTCGGCCTGATCGGCTACCTGGCCGAGGCGGGTGAGCTGGGCCTGGGGCCAGGGCAGTTCGTCGCAGCTGCCGAGCCGACCGTCCGGGTAGAGCGTGAAGACGTGGTCGCACTTGAGGTTGGAGAAGTGGCAGAAGCCGGTGTCCAGCCCGCGGAGCCGGCGGATGGTGGACACGGCCGGTTCCAGCTTCAGACGGGCGAAGTGCCCGGCGCGAATCCATCGGACGGTGGCAGCGAGAACGAATTCGGCGTACTCGGATGGCCGGATAGACCATGCGGGACCGTCGAGGCCACGTACGGCAGCGCCCTGGAGCCGTCGGCTTTCCGGAAGACGGCGTCCCTGGGCAGCCGTGGACCGCTGGACAGATGTGTCGAAGCAGGGCACGAAGCTGACAGCGTTGACCGCCTCGAACCCGGCCAGGTGATCTAGGACCGCCGTGGCGCGGCCGAGCACAGACGGGGTGACTGCGGCGATCACCCCTGCCTTGCGTCCCCGGGCGGCCAGCAGTCGCAGCGCGGCGGCGACGCGCGGGTAGGTCGGCTGGCCGTCGTAGCCGACCCGCCAGGCGTTGCCCGCCGGGTCCCCGTCCAGGGAGATGCCTATCTTGAGGCGTGGGTACAGGGCGTCGAACAGGTCCAGCCACTCGTCGTCCAGCAGGACGCCGTTGGTCTGGAGCGAGACCCGGATCACGCTGGGTTGGGCAGCGAGTTCGCGGAGGACGTCGGCCACGTGGTCGCGGCCGGCGGTCAGTGGTTCGCCACCGTGGAGTTCGACGGCGAGCGGACGCCCTTGGAAGAGCTCGGCGAGCTGGCGGACCTGGCTGGCGTCGATCCGGGCTCCTCCTGGGGCCTCCTTGCGCTTCTCGTAGCAGTAGAGGCAGTCGATGTCGCACGTCTCACCGCGTAACTTCAAGATCACCGATACGGCGCTGCTGGTGTCCTCGGTTTCCAGGCCGCGGTATATATCGGCGATCGGGTCGTGCTGTTCAGTGGTGCGGTGCATCGGCTGCCTCCCTGGGGGCCGTGACCGGACGAGGATCAGTCGTACAGACGTCCCAGAAGGGCACCTTGGCCGGACTGGAGGATGTGGGCGGCTTCCAGCGGGATCCAGAAGCACTCGAAGTGCGTGGGCTCCTGTTCCCCGTCGTGGTCTTCCTGGCTCATCCACCGCTCAGGGGTGGGTTCGGTCAGTTCCAGGTGGAAGACGTGGCGGCGCTGGATTTCGAACCGGTACGGGCTGATGTCGTACTCGGTCTCGCCGAGCTTCCGGACGAGCTTGAAGTCCTTCAAGCCCGTCTCTTCACGAGCCTCTCGCAGCGCCGCTGCCTCCGGCGTCTCTCCTTCGCGAATGCTGCCGGCCGGGACCTGGATGCCGACCTCTTCGTAGCTGTAGTCGGTGTGCCGGAATACCAGCAGCTTTCCGTCGCGCACGACGTAGCAGAGCACCTTGTCCTTGGTGACCTTCTCGGGCACGGGAACACCCCTCTTCGTTCATCGGAACTGGGCAGACACCGGCGCCGCCCGCGGCCAGGGCAGACACCCGCATGCACTCCTATGGCAGCGAACGGTCTACGCCGGATAAACGATCTCGAGTCTAGGTGGCCTGACGGGGCGTCATGGCGCCAGCAGGAACGTTCGAACTCGTTTGCGCGATACGGGAGATGGAGCAAGTTGAGGCTCTTGGCGCGTTGGTCACGCTCGCTTTCTCGCCTCGCCTGTTGGCTGCCCTGGACAGGTGGGCGCCCGAATTTGCTGCAGCCATTGGGCATCCGGTTGCCCCCGAGGTTCTGTTCGCCGGTGAGCCCATCAGGCTGCCGCAAACCCGCCGGTCGGGCACATCTCACCGGTGATATCACAAGAGTGATATTCCCCTGGCGTAGCGTCGGGTCGAGAGCCTTCGAGTGCACGCCTGGCTGGGGCTAGGTCGGGCAGACACGGCCGGGGCATGACAGCAGAGCGGAAGATCGTCATCATCGGTGCCGGCGTGGCCGGGTTCCCCCCCCAAAACCCCCCCCCCCCCCCCCACCACCCCCCCCCCCCCCCCCCCCCTCCCCCCCCCCCCCCCCCCCCCCCCCCCCCCCCCCCCCCCCCCCCCCCCCCCCCCCCC
>NZ_JBHVGZ010000002.1:0-26201 GCF_042800355.1 Streptomyces sp. NPDC057623 | reverse complement strand
GGGGGGGTGGGGGAGGGCGGGTGGGGGGGGGGGGGGTGGGGGAAGGAGGGGGGGGGGCGGAAAGGAGGGGGGGAGGATCTCGGTAGGTGTGGCGGGTTTTCCGGTTCCCGAGAAGGGAAACCCGCTCCTCGTAGGAGGGCACCCCGTACGTCTCATGACTGAGTGTCGACGCTCACGAAATTGCCCGCCAGCAGCGCCGCCTCCCCCGCTCAATCGTTCGAGGCTTTGCGCTTTCCGCCCGGTCGTCAGCCAGGAGCATCATCATTGGTCTATGACCGTACCCAGCCTTGCCCAGCGGCTCGCCGACCACGTTCAGCATCTCCTGGGCGGTGGTCCGTTTCCCCAGGCCGGCGGTTGGAACCATATGGGTGCTGTCATCTGCGACGTCAGCTTCCAACCCCGGTGTGACTATGAAGCGACCCTCCGTCCACGGCTTCTCCGGTTGCAATTGAGCTGGCCGGATGCGGAAACAGTCCGTGGGTTCCAGGGCCGACTTGCCACGGAAGACCTCGCTGTCGCCATGAAGTTCAACCATGCAAAGAAGGTTGCGACGGCCCATGCAATCACTGACCTCCTAGCTGACCACGGGGTCGATACTCGCGAGGATCTCCACACGTGGCTCGACCAGCAGGCCAATCGCACCGCCCTGCGCACTGTGAAGGGGGTAGGGCCGAAGAGCATCGACTACATCGGCAACCTTGTCGGCCGTTCGCAGATCGCCGTCGACGTACATCTGCGCACCTTTGCTGCGGATGCCGGTGTTCCGGATCTCCGTTACGAAGAGCTGCGCGAAGTGTACGAGGAGGCCGCCACACTTCTCGGGCAGAACAGAGGTGGACTGGAGCATGCCGTTTGGCAGTACAAGTCGGGGGCTGCGTAGTCACCACTTCTACAGCCCCGCCCACAGCATCGAACTGCATTCTCGGTCGAACGTACAGGCGGGGAAGGTGAGGCTGCGGATGGGGCATTACGTGAAGTTCCAGAGGCTGAGGAATTTCCTGGTGTGACACCGTTGGCGGCTGGAGCAATGTGGGGCAATATCTGGTCGAGCCCTGGGCGTGCGTGCGCGAATGGAGTCTCGCTTCTCTTCGCGCCTTCGAGGCCATTCGCTCAATGAGGTCGAACACGCACCCGCGATCATCAACTGTGTCGGCTTGGCAGGCGGAGAGCTTGCTCGGGACGCCAATGTCCACCGATCCGCGGTCAGCATGTGACTGTGACAAACCCGGGCGTCTCAGAGTTCTTCTCGAGGATACAGGGGTGCCACCCGATCTACTGTGCATACACCCTGCCGGCGACACCCTCGCGCTTGACGGCAGCGCGATCGATAGTCAAAAGGACCCTCAATGCGATCCCGAAACGGCCCAGGCCATGGTCAACCGGTGCGCTGAGATCGAACCTGCATTGGCGACGGCACAAGTCATCGCCCATCGAGTGGGAACCCGGCCGACCCGCGACGAAGTCCGAGTTGAGGCAGAACACCGCGGGAACGAGCTCAAGGTGTTCCACGACTACGGTCACGGCAGCAGCGGCGTCACTCTGTCATAGGGCTGCGCTGACGAAATCGCCGCATTGGTGGCCACAACGACGGACCCGTAAGAGTGGCTCACCCTTACGACGGGAGAGTATTTCAGGCGGCTGCCCATCGGGCTTGACCGTCGCGGCTTCTCAGGGTCTCGATACGATACGACAGCTGCTGGGCGGCAGCGGCATCTCCGTGGTCGGCACGCCGAATATAGGAACCGAGCGTGTGCAGGTCTCGGATCTCACAGAGAACTCGGAGGCCGGGCCACCGCCTGATGTCATATCCGTACTGGGAGCTGAATTCGTCGAGCTCTTCGGTGGTACGCCCGAAGCGGGCACCTTGAAATGTATTGGCCAGATCGATCTCACGAGGCCCATAAGCGGCTTCGTCCCAGTCGCCGAGCCGGACGCCCTGATGCCCCCAAAGGGTATTGCCCGGATATGCGTCGCCATGAATATGTCCATGACCTAGCGGGAAGTCCAGACGCTCGTATTCGTCCAGAAGCGCATCTCTCCGTGCAGTCAGCCAGGCTCGTTGGTCTGAACTCAGGTATGTGCTGGAGTCCACAGTTCCCTTGAATGCGGCAAGGGGTAGATACGGCGGAAGGGGCATCGGGGGTGACGGCAGGCTGTGGAGGTCGCGGAGCAGTTGGCCCAGTCGGCCCACGGGGGGTGCACCGTCGCCTGGTTGCGGATAGTGGCGCCAGAACGTCACAACGTACGGGTCGTACGCCACCGGTTGTGGAACGGTGAAAGGTTCTGTCGCGGGAAAGTCGTTTGTGACGAGCCAGCGAGTCAGCGAGACAGCCGTTTCGAGCGGCTTCTGCAGGGAGGCAGGGCTTACACGTACGACCACGTCCTGTGCGGCGAGCAGGAATACAGAGGTGGCATGTTGGTGGAGCTGGGTGAGGGACTCGTCTGTCAGGCCGGACGCCCGGGAGGCCATGCGGGCGGCTACCTCAGGTGAGACCGTGATGGTCATGGAGTGAGGGCCTTCGTTCGGGTGTCGATCGCCTGGTATCCGCGAGTTGCGTCGGCGAGTTCACGGGCGATCGGGCTGCGTGCGAAGCGTGGTTCCTCCAGCAGCCTAGTCACTGCGTGCATGGCGTCGCCGAGCTGCCGGATCCGCCGGTCCGCGGGGAGTTCAAGGAGGGGCTGGAGTTGTTCGCCAGCTCCTTCGATTTCTCCCGCCGTGAGGCGTGCTGTGACGATGTCCAGGCGGGCCAGGGCTTCGTCACCGTATGAGCGGTGCTCCTCGGGGCCGTTCTCGTACAGGTCGACAGCCGCGGCAGCATGGTGTTCGGCCTGATGATGTTCTCCGAGGAGAGCGAAGGTTCCGCCGATGTAGTACTCCTGCTTCGCCAAGGGGAACGTAAGGAGACCTCCAAACCGGGTGAGCGCATCAGGAGCCGCGCGCTGTTCTCGGGCGCGTTGGAGTTCCGTAAGTGCGGTCATGGCCGTGCTGCGGTCACCGATGCGTGCCGCCGCTCTGGCTTCGATCGCCGCGATTCGGATGCGGGTCTCCCCCGCGGGCGCCAGTTGGATCGCCTGACGGGTGTAGTCGAGGGCCGTCTGTCGTCGATTGGACCATTCGGCAATGAGCGCGGCTGTCCCTTTGACCCAGGCGCGCAGGTCATTGTGGTCAGCCTGCTCGGCGAACGTCCAGGCTGTTTGGAGTTGGGCGATTGCGGCGTCTTCGTCGCCGAGGTTCTGCGACGCGTGCGCGAGCAGGAGGCAGCTTGTGCCGGCGAGGAGGAACAGCTCGCGCGTCTGACTCGGCGGTTGGCGGCCGAGCAGCAGGTCGAAGAGTTGATCTCGCGTCGAGACGAGGTCGGTGAAGATCCGGTGCAACGGAGCGTGGACATAGTCGCCGGCGATCTGAGTGAGCATGGACTCAATCGCCTCAAGTTCGACGTCGCTCACATTGGTCTTGGTGACCTCGTCCGTGAAGTGCAGCGATTGCACAGCGGCCTGCGCGGCCAGCTCGTCGAGGTCCCGAGGTGTGTGCGTGGCCGTTCGGGCATGATGGCGGGGCGGGCTGGGGTAGGCGGTCGGGGTCAGTGGAGTGGGCGCCGCGGGCTCGCGGAAGGGTGGGGCTAGCAAGGCATCTGGTGTTCCGATGCCCTGGAGGAACCGTGCGGCCTTGTCAAGGTTCGTTAAGCGTCGGCTGCCGGCTTCGAGCATCGACAGGAAGCCCTGGCTGAGTCCGGTCAGGGACGCCATGTCGTCCTGCCGGAGCCCCGCCCTTTCGCGGATGAGGCGGCTGGCGAGGCCGAAGTCCCAGCTGGCTATGGCAGTTTGGATGCCCGGGTCAAGCCAGACCTCGTCTGGGACGCAGGGAGCGGTATGGCCCTGTCGGCGCATGTCTCGGGAGCAGGCCGCGCATCGGTCTTCCAGGTTGTACTGGCTCAGTCGGCATCCGCAGCCAGCGCATGTGCGAGCGTTCTTCCCCATCGCAGGCCCCGTTCCTCGTCTGCGCAGGCCAGAGTACGTGTGAGGGCTGTCGAGCCCGTATCACTCGGGTGATACGGGCAGCACCGAGGACGCTACAAGGCGGTGACTGCTGTGATCGTGTCCAGGAGCCGGGTGACGTGTTCGAGGCTTTCGAGTACGGCATTGGCTCCGGCCGACCGTAGTTCGTCGGCGGAGGTCTTGCCGGAGGCGACTCCGATGACGGGAACGCCACCTTCGATGCCTGTGCGGACGTCTTCGAGGGAGTCGCCGATGATGACGGTGTTCGCGTGGTGGAAGGTCGTTCCGTACGTGGCCTGGGCTCGTTGCTGAGCCACGCCGACGAGGGCTGGGCGGTGGTCGTTGTCGGAGGAGTACCCGCCGATCTCGGTGTCCAGGAACCTGGTGAGGTCGAACGCTTCGAGCTTCAGCAGTGCGTTGGGCTTGAGGTTGCCTGTGACGACGGTCGGAAGGTAGTCCGGTTGCGCGTGCACGGCTTTGAGGGCGGCTACGGCGCCGGGCAGGAGAATGCCTTGCTCCCGCAGGTCGCTGGTGTGGGCGGCGAGGTGCTGTGGCAGGAGTTCGACCATGCGCGGTAGCAGTCGGGGGATCTCCGTCTCAGGGACATTGTTGTCCAGGAGCAAGGAGTGGATCGCCCGGGGCATGGTGACGCCGGTGCCCCGAGCCGGAAGGTGTTCTGCGGGTCGGCCGACGATCTCGGCGAAGGTCTCTCTGTAGACCTGCCGGTCGATGTCACCGACGTACAGCAGAGTTCGGTCGATGTCCCACAGCACGAGAACCCGCTTGGCGTCGGTCAAGTCCCGCTCCTAGTTGCCGCCATTGCGGCTCGTCGCTCCAGTACGCCTTGAGCGTACGGGCTGTGGGCGACGGGGTGGAGTTGCTGGATCATGCTCGTGACGTGGTTGTCGAAGCGGGCCGACTGCAGTTTCTCGGCAAGGTCGAGGACCTCGTGGGCTGTCGCGCATCCGGCTTCGAGATCGCCCTGCTCGATGTGAGCGGTCGCGGCGCGTGAAAGGAACAGGCCCCTGGTTCGGTGGTCCGTGGGGTTGAGCGCTTCGCGAGCCTTGGTGAAGCTGGCGGCGGCGCTGCCTGGGTCGCCAAGATCAAGGGAGGCGCTGCCGGCCTGTCCGTGGATCTCACCCTCGTTGATCCAGTAAAGCCAGTGCGGGTCGTGCTCGGAGCGGCCTTGAGCGCAGAGTTCCGCGGCTCGCCCGAGGGCTGCGAGGGCCGCTTGGCGTTCGCCGAGTTTGGCGTGTCCGCGAGCCTGCCGGGTCAGGAGCATCGCTTCGAGTGCGGGCGTGCCGAGGTTCTTGATCTTGTCTCGGGCTCGCTGTGCCGCGGAGACGGCGTGGTGTGGGGCTCCGGTGGAGTATCCGTGGATGGCTATGTAGGAGAGGGCTCCGGCGCCGAGCCGTACGTCGTGTGAGGCTTTCGCGGCGCGCAGGGCGGCGTAGAGGTAACTGAGCGGGCGGTCGCGATCGTGGTCACGTCTGCCGGAGTCGAAGACGAACCATCCGGTCTGCGTGGCGGTGTCAGCGATGATCCCCGCGAGGCGCCGTCCTGTCGCCTCGTCGTACGACGTTTCCTCCATGAGGTGCTTGAGGAACCGCAGGTGCTGATCCCCGAGGCTTTGCAGGGTGCCGCTGCCGTCGCTGGCGTCCATAGTCCGCAGGCTGTCGGTGGTGTGCTGGAGCGAGTCGAGAAGGTCATGGGTGAGCTGGCTTCCTTCCGCAGCTCGGCGGAGAGGTTCGGCTTCAGCGGTGTCCCACGCGTTCACGAACGCGGTGAGCGCAACGCCGCTTGTAGTGAGGAATCGTCGACGGTCCATCGCGCTACCTCCTACCGCAGTCTCCAGTGCTGCCACCATACGGGCCGCTGTCCAGGGCAGGGTGGGATCAGCGTCGCCGGCGAACGGAGCTGGCGGCTCTTGGACCGTCGGGATGGGGGTGTGCGGGAGCGACAGTGGCGCCAGGGCCGCGGGCACGCCGAGGCCGGTGAGGAACTCGACGATTTTGTCGATGTTGGTGAGGCGGCGCCCTCCTGACTCCAGCATGGACAGGAATGCCTGGCTCAGGCCAGTGAGTTGGGCCATGTCTTCTTGGCGGAGAGCTCCACGCAGCCGGATCAGGCGGCTCACTTGGCCGAAGTCCCATGCGGCGAGCGCGCTCCGCACATCTGGGTCAAACCAGACGTGCTCTGGGACAATGGGGGTGTTGTTCTCCCATGTTCGTGAGCGAGCGCAAGCGGCGCAGAGGGTGTCCGTGTTGTACTGGCTCAGGGAGCAGCCGCATCGATCGCATCGTCGCTGCGCCTGCTGAAGCATTTTTCCTCCCCTGAGCGAGCGCGTACACCTCACCGGCTCGTAGCGGAACCGGAATCACCTCAGTGATATCACCTGCGGAATGTGCGTAATCGCCTTTCAGCGAACAGTCTTTGGGATCAGTCAGCGTCCTCGTGACAGAAGTTGCGTGGACGGACACCCAGTCAGTGCGTTCTGACGTACGGGAGATCCCGGTGATTGCCTCTCCACGCCTGGTTCAGGCCGACCTTGATCCGTTCGCCGCTCAGCATCCAGCTGCACGCATCGTGCCGGGGCACGGCGCGACACGATCTGCTGGCCTGCCCTACCTGCCGGAGTCAACGTTGACGGCCCGCAGGCACACTGAGCTGCCATGGTGTTTTCAGTTCGCCGGGCGCCCGAAGCCGCTTGCCGGCGCAGTGGACGTTGTGGAGGCCGGGCTGGCGGTCGGGCTGCGGGCGATCGAGCGTGTACGTGAGTGGGGGCTTCCGGCCGGCCCGGTTCTGTGCTGTGTCAAGCACTCCTTGATGCATATCCCCGTTGAACCGGACACCGTCTACCGCTGGCAGGCTCCGCAGACCGTGTGCCGGACAGGTGTCTGGGAGTGCTCGACGGACAAGCCGTGGTCTCCGTACTCCACCTGCCTGGGGGTCTGGCTACTTCCTCCTGATGGGGAGCAGGAGTACACCGACAGCGCCGCCCTGCTTCATGGACTCTCCGTGACGCGGTCCGCAGTAGCGCACAGCCACGGGGCGCCGTATGGCAGTTAGCATCTCGGCCGTCGTCCTTCTGGCCATCGTCACGTTCTTGCTGATCAAGAAGGGCGGGCTGAACGCGGGGCACGCCGTGGTGTGCATCCTGTTCGGTTTCTACCTCGCCAGCTCCTCGATCGCGCCGACGATCTCGCGGGCCGTAGCGAGCGTCGCCCAGATGATCGGCGAGATCAAGTTCTAGCCGGGCCGCCAACGACGAGTGCAACCACGCTGGGTATCTCGCCTGGCCATTCGTCGAAGGCCGTTAGCCGACATCCCTTTCACGTGACCGCTGCTCCCACGAGCTGGCGCCACCCCTTCCATCTCTGTGAGAGAACTGATGAGTTATGAGATAGCCGTCGCGGTGTCCTTGGGGCTGGCCGCCGTGGTCGCCGCTGGGGTGGCCGCCTATTTCGCACGGCTGTCCCGCGGGCAACGCCGCTTGGCTGCCCATTGGCAGGAGCAGGCCACGGCGCGGGACCAGGCCCTGCGCAGTCTTGTCGCCCACGGTCTGAGCTCTGTCGCATCCTCTGTACAGAAGCCGCAGCCGGCAGTGGCGGAGTTCGAGGTTCCCGACTGCCTGGCGGGTTCCGATTTCGTGGCCGGTCTGCGGGTGCTCGGCGAAGAGTACGTCGCCGATCTGCAGCGCGTGCACACCGAGACCGCGCTCGCGACGAGGCGCCAGGTCGAGCACGAGGCCCGCGAGGCCGCCCAGGCTGCCGTCAAGTCCTTCGCCACTGCGATGGTGAGCGTGGGCATCGATGTGAGTGGCGAGATCTCCCAGGCACTCCGTCGCCATCACGACGACGCCGTCTTCGCGACCCTGTCCAGGATCGATCACGGCGTCCAGCAGATGCTCCACCAGGCGCAGTCGTACGTCGTCCTGGCCGGAGGACTGCTGGGGCAGAAGTGGCCGGCCAGCACCTTGACCGACGTCGTGGGTGCGGCGCAGGGCGCGATCCGCGACTACGCGCGCGTGCAGCAGTTCGCCTGCGACAGGGCCGTCATCAGCCGCATGGTCGGCCCGGTCAAGCTCATCCTGAGCCACCTGCTGGACAACGCCGCCCGCTATTCACCACCGCAGACATACGTGGAGGTGAGCGCCCAGTCCGGCCACCATGGCGTGACGCTCCTCATTGACGATGCCGGCAAGCGCATGAGCGATGAGCAGCTGCAGCGGGCGCAGCAGATCTTGGACGGCCGCCGGCCGAGCGACATTTTGGCCATGGATGCCTATCCGAAGGCCGGCTTTCCCGTGATCGCTCTCCTTGCCCGCCGGTACGGCATCGAGGTCGCCCTGTCCGGCCCCAACCGCTATCACGGCATGCGGGCATCGGTGTTCATTCCCGATTCCCTGCTCACCAGCCTGCAGGCGGAGACGGCAGCACCCCAGCCGACGGCCGTGGAGGCGAGCCCCGTACGCGTGGCGACGGAGAGCGGGCTGCCGACCCGCAGCCGCCGCGTCCCCGGCGGCAGGCAGCGGCCGGCCGTGAAGGGCCGCGCGAGTACGGAGCCGGGGCGTGCCGAGGTGATCGGCCTCTGGGCGCAGAGCAGCAGGAGCAGCCGGGAGGCGGCTGCGCAGACACAGGAAGCGAGGTCTTCGGACTCATGACAGCGCAGGTGAACGGGGCCGGCAACAAGCTCGGCTGGATGCTCGACGACGTGGCGAATCTGCCCGAGGTCAGGTTCGTCGTCCTGTTGACGGCAGACGGGCTTTGCATCGCGTTTTCGGAGTCGGTGGAGCGGGACGCGGCGGAGAGGGTTGCCGCCTCGGCCAGCGGGTTCCACTCGCTCGGTGTGGCGATGGCCCCGGACTGCGGCGGAGGGAGCAACGGTCTGCGTCAGGTGGTGGGCGAGTTCGACGACGGGTTCCTCTTCGTCAAGACGGCCGGCCCCAACACGCTGCTGGCCGTCTCCACCACCGCACTCGTGGACGCCCAGGTTGTCACGTACCGGATGAACGGGCTGACCGAGCGCCTCGGTGGAGAACTGACCAGTCCGGTGCGGCACCAGGACGGCGAAGGCGGCGCCAGGCCATGAGCGGGCCGCGGCGCGATCCGGACATGATCCGGGCCTACGTCAGAACCGGAGGGCGCTCGTCCCCGTCCCGCGACGACCTGGATCTGACGTCCCCGGTGCGCGCCGCGGACCGCCCCCTGCAGGGCCTCGATGCCGAGTCCGTCCGCGTGATGCGCCTGTGCAGCGGTCCGCTGTCGGTCGCCGAGATCGCCGCATACCTGGACCTTCCTCCGACCGTGGCGCTCATCGTCGTCTCCGCCCTCCTCGACACAGGCCACCTCGACACCCCCGTACGGGTTGCTCCTGACGCCCCGGACCTCGCACTTGTGAAGGACGTACTCGATGGACTCCGTGCTCTCCTCTGAGGGCGTCTACCTGCCCACCACGGTGACCCGGACGGTGAAGATCCTCGTCGGTGGCCACTTCGGGGCCGGGAAGACGACCTTGGTCGGCAGCGTCTCGGAGATCAAGCCTCTGCGCACTGAGGAGCCGATCACGCAGGCCAGTTCCGGCATCGATGACCTCAGGGGCCTGCCCGGCAAGACCGAGACGACGGTCGCCTTCGACTTCGGCCGCCGCACCCTCACCCCCCAGCTCGCGCTGTACCTGTTCGGCACTCCTGGCCAGACACGGTTCACTCCCTTCTTCGAACACCTCTTCCGCGGGGCTCTCGGTGCGCTGGTCCTGGTCGACACCCGCCGACTGGAAGACGCGGACGAGGTTCTGGGCCTGTTCGAGGAAGCGGGCTTGCCGTTCGCCGTGGCCGTGAACGAGTTCGAGGGTGCTCCCCGCTACTCCCTTCACGAAATCCGGCGGGCCCTCGACCTTGAGGACGACGTCGTGCTCACGACCTGCGATGCGCGCGAGGAGGTCTCCTCGATTGACGCGCTGATCGACCTCGTCAACTACCTCTACCGATCCCGCCGACTGGAGCACCTGCAGTGAACACGCCGACACCGTCACCCCCTGGCCACGGTCCTGTCCAGGCCGAACAGGACCGTTTCCCGATATACACGCCCGAGTTCGCGGCCGACCCGTACGCCGCCTACGCGCACATGCGGCTCCTGCACGGCTCGCTGGCGCCGGTACTCCTTCACCCAGGGGTACCCGCCACCTTGGTGATCGGCTATCACACCGCGGTCCGGATCCTCCACGCCCCCGAGCAGTTCCCGGCCGATCCCCGTATATGGCAGCAGACAGTGCCCGCCGGCTGCCCTGTCCTGCCGATGCTGGAGCACCGGCCCAACGCGCTGCGCAGCGCCGACGAGGCCCACGCCCGCTACCGGGCCCCGAACGTCGATGCCATCGACAACATCCACCAGCACGCCCTGCAGTCAACGGTGCAGAACATCGCCCTGCCTCTGATCAACCAGATCTGCGGCGCGGGCCGGGCCGACCTGCTCACGCAGTACGCGCACCCTCTGGCCTTCCAGGGCCTCAACGCGATCCTCGGCTGCCCGCCCAAGATCGGGCAGCGCGTCGCCGCAGGGATGGCCGCCATCTTCGAAGGCGTGAACGCCGAGGAGGGCAACGCCATGCTCGGCCAGGCGCTGGCCGAGCTCGTCGCCCTCAAACGCCACCACCCGGGCATGGACATCACCACCGACCTGCTGATGCACCCGGTCGGCCTCAACGACGTGGAGATGCTGCATCAGCTCGTCACCCTCTACGGCGCCGGCATCGAGCCGCTGACGAACCTGATCGTCAACACCCTTCGGCTGATGCTCAGCGACGAGCGGTACTCCGGCGACCTCCTGCGCGGCAGCCTCAGCGTCCGCGACGCCCTGGACGAACTGCTCTTCGTCGATCCGCCCCTGGCCAACTTCTGCGTCTCCTACCCGCCGGCCCCAGTCGAGGTGGACGGCGTGCTGCTGCCCGCTCACCAGCCGGTCGTCATCAGCATGGCCGCCTGCAACAACGATCCCGCCATCGTCTCCGCCTACTTCTCGGGCAACCGCTCGCACCTGACCTGGAGCGCCGGCCCTCACGCCTGCCCCGCCCAGTCTCTGGCCTACCTGATCGCCCAGGTGGCCATCGAGCAACTGGTCGACGCCCTGCCCGAGATGGAACTGGCCATACCCGTCGAGAAGCTCACCTACCGTCCCGGTCCCTTCCACCGTTCACTGAAAGACCTGCCCGTGAAGTTCCGCCCGACCCCGCCTCTCGCGCTGGCCTAAGGAGCCGTTCATGGACCGCACCGCGCCCGCCCTGCCCCTCGTTCTCGACCCGACCGGCCGCGCCCGCCTGGCCGAGGAAACCGCCCTTCACGCCGCCGGGCCCGCAACGCTGGTAGACATCCTCGGCGTCACCGCCTGGTCGGTCAGCGACCCGTCCACCCTCAAGGACCTCCTCAACGACCCCCGGGTGTCCAAGGACCCCCGCCAGCACTGGCCAGCGTTCATCAACGGCGAGGTCACCGAGAAATGGCCGCTGGCCCTGTGGGTCGGCGTCGACAACATGTTCACCGCCGCCGGAGACAACCACCGACGGCTACGGCGTCTGGTCAGCAAGGCATTCACCGCGCGCCGCACGAACGAGATGGTGCCGCGCATCGAGCAACTCACCACCCACCTCATCGACAAGATGGCCCAGACGCCGCCCGGCGAGACCGTCGACCTGCGCGAGGCCCTGGCGTTCCCGCTGCCCATCCAGGTCATCGGCGACCTCATGGGCCTGCCCGAAGAGTCCTCGCCCCGGTTCCGGCACGTGGTCGACGGCGTCTTCGACACCACGCTGACCACCCAGGAAGCCGCCGACAACACCATGGCCCTGTACGGCATCCTCACCGAACTGGTCACAGCAAAGAGGACCACGCCCGGCGAGGACCTGACATCCGCGCTCATCAACATCCGTGACGACGAGGGCGACGGCTCCGTCCTCGACGAGAAGGAACTCCTCGACACCCTGCTCCTGGTCATCAGCGCCGGCTACGAAACCACCGTCACCCTGCTCGACCAAGCCGTCACCGCACTGCTCACCCACCCCGACCAGCTCGCCCACGTCCACGCCGGGCGCGCGTCGTGGGACGACGTGATCGAAGAATCCCTCCGATATGCCGCGCCCATCAGCCACCTGCCCCTGCGCTACGCCGTCGAAGACATCGACCTCCCGGACGGGATCGTGATCCGCCAGGGCGAGGCGATCCTCGCCTCGTACGGGGCCGCCGGCCGACATCCCCATCTGCACGGCGCCACCGCGACAACGTTCGATGTCACCCGCCAGGACAAGCAGCACTTCTCCTTCGGACACGGCGCCCATTTCTGCCTCGGGGCGCCCCTGGCCCGCGCCGAAGCACGGGCCGCGCTTCCCGCGCTCTTCGACCGCTTCCCGGACATGACCCTCGCCGTACGCGCCGAGGAGCTCGAACCGGTCCCAAGCCTCCTCGTCAACGGACACCGCACCCTGCCCGTCCATCTCCAGCCCAGGGCTGACACCAGGTGAGACCGAGCCGCCGCCGGACCTGATCGGCTAACAGCGCCCGATACCGAACCGCCCAGCACGCACCCCCTGCCCAGAACCGGGCCTCCTTAAGTCGCACCAACCCACACATGACCACCAAGAGTGCCCAACTGATCGCCAGACGTGACCTGTTGGGTGGCTCCCCCCTTTGGAAGGGCGCATCGACGTGACCGACCTGCCCCTCGTGCTCCACTCGTTAACGGAGCCGGTGGCCGCCGCCTACGCAGCGGCGGGCCGTCCCCGATCCGGGGGCCAGCAGTGATACGCCTCGTGTATCACCCGGCCGGTCACGACGAGGACCTGCGCGTCGCCCTGGTCGAACTGCGGGCAGGCCGGTGGAAAGCCGCCGCGGAGCTCCTGCGGCGCACAGGCCCGCGCTGGGCGCTGCGGACGTCGCGCACGCAGATTCTGGCCGTGGCGGCGGCCCGGTCGGATGTGATCGGTGCCTGGCGCGCGGAGGAGCCTCGCAGTTACGACGCGCAGCTGATGAGTGCCCGGGTTGCTGTCGAGCGGGCGCTGCGCGCGCACCGGAAGCAGCACCCGCAGACTCCTGAGCTGGAGACCAGTGCTCGACATGAGGTATGGCTGGCAGCTCACCGCGCGCCGCACGATCCGGTGCCGTGGGTGTGTCTTCTGGCGTTGGCGCAGATCGACACGCGGCAAATGCTTCCCGAGCATCGCCTGGAGCCCTCCGAGCCGATGCTGCCGCACGGTCCGTGGGGACTGCTCGACCAGGTCAACCAGCGCGACCCGTACAACCGCGAGGCATACCACCGGGTACTGCAATTCCTCCTCGCCCGAGACTTTCGCCCGGCACCTTCCTTGGCGGAGGTGGTCGACTACGGGCAGTGGGCGGTGGCGCGGCACCCTGTCGGATCACCCCTGCTACTCCTGCCCGCGTATGTGCAGGTCGAGCAGAGGCGTCGATCACGCGCCGACCTGCTGTGGCGGCAGCAATGGGATCGGGAGACTTCCCTCGACCAAACGCTGACCGCCTTTCACGACTGGTTCTGCAAGACAGAAGCCCGGGAGCGTTCGGTCGCGGATCTGAATCTTCTCGCCTTCACCTTGTGGGCGGGCTTCCGGTACGTCGAAGCCGCCGAGGTGTTCGAAGCGATGGGCCCGTACGCGGCCCGTGAGCCGTGGGCATCGGTCCGCGACGGGAACTGCGCACCGGACCCCGGCGAGGCACTGCTTCAGCGGGCTCGCGGCGAGTCCCTCTCCTACGCCCGTAGGCAGCGTGCCGGACCGCAACCGTGACCAGCACCGGCCGCCCACCCATCCGGGCTGGCACCGACCAGTCCCGCCTCATCCGTATGTGAACCTTGGAGGTTGTTTCCCCGTGTCCTCTTCGAGTCCAAGCCACCGCGCCAGGCCCCGCAAGGCCGATGACGCCTATCTGAAGGAGCTCGGCTACGAGCCCGTGCTGACCCGGCGTATGGGCGGCTTTGGGAACTTCGCGATCAGCTTCAGCGTCATCAGCGTTCTGTCGGGCTGCATGACGTTATACGGGTTCGGGCTGAACACCGGAGGCCCGTCCGTGATGCTGTGGGGCTGGCTGGTGGTCGGCGCCATGGTGATGTTCATCGGGGCAGCGCTGGCAGAGGTGACCTCCGCCTATCCGACCTCCGGTGCCCTGTACTACCAGGCGGAGCAGCTCGGCGGGCGCAAGTGGGGCTGGTACACGGGCTGGCTGAACCTGCTGGGCTTGCTCGGCGCGATCGCCGGCATCGACTACGGGGCCGCGCTGTTCACGGGCGCATTTCTCAACCTGCAGTGGGGCTTCGAGCCGACGCCCGGAAAGATCATGGTGATCTTTCTGTGCATCCTCGCCCTGCACCTCGCGCTGAACCTGTTCGGGGTCCGGCTGGTCAGCATCCTCAACAGCATCAGCGTCTGGTGGCACCTGGGCGGCGTCACCGTGATCGTCGGCGCGCTCGCCATCGTGCCGTCCCACCACCAGTCCGCCGACTTCGTGTTCGGCGAGTTCGTCAACAACACCGGCTGGACCAGCCCCCTGTACGTCGCGGTGCTCGGCCTGCTGCTGGCGCAGTACACGTTCTGCGGCTATGACGCCTCCGCGCACCTGTCGGAGGAGACGAAGGACGCCCAGATCTCCGCGTCCCGCGGGATCATCCACGCGATCGGCTGGTCGTGGCTGGCCGGGTTCGTCCTGCTGGCCGGTCTCACCTTCGCCATCCAGGACTACACCGGCACCGTGAACACGGCGACCGGGGTGCCGCCGGCGCAGATCTTCCTCGACGCCCTCGGTGTTGCGGGGGCAAAGGCGCTGCTGCTGGTCGTGATCGTCGCCCAGCTGTGCTGCGGCAACGCCGAGACCGCCGCGGCCAGCCGGATGGTTTTCGCGTTCTCGCGCGACGGGGCGCTGCCGGGCTCGCACCTGTGGCGGCAGGTGGACCACCGCACCGGCACCCCGCGCATGGCCGTGCTGCTGTCCGTCGTGTGCGCGGCCGTGCTGGCCCTGCCGAGCCTCTACAGCCCCGTCGCGTATGCGGCGATCACCAGCATCAACGTGGTTGGGATCACGCCGGCGTACGCGATACCGATCTTCCTGCGGGTCAAGAACCGCCACCGGTTCAGGCCCGGCCCGTGGAACCTCGGCAGCTGGGGCGTGATCGTCGGCGTGATCGCGGTCATCTGGGTGGCGTTCGTGACCGTGCTGTTCTGCCTGCCGCAGACCCGCCCCGACGGCGCCTGGGTCTCCGTGGACACGTTCAACTACGCGCCCATCGCGCTGCTCGCCGTACTCGCGCTGGCCTGGGCGTGGTGGCAGAAGCAGGGCACCTCCTACACGGTGCCGGCCCAGAGTTTCGACCGCTCGGCGAGCACGTACGAAGACGAGGTCGTGTAATGACGACGGCCGCAACGGACAACGCCCGCACGGCCCGCTTAGCCACCATGCCCCCTCCCGGTCCGGGTGAGCGCGGTGAGAAGCGGGGCTCTCTCCCCGAGCTGCGCAATCTCGTCAAGGCGGGCACGGTCGACACGGTGCTGCTTGCTCTGCCCGATCTGCAGGGCCGGATGAAAGGCAAGCGGTACGACGCGGGCCACTTCCTCAAGCGCGTCGCCCACCAAGGCGCGGAGGTGTGCGCCTACACCCTCGCGACCGACGTCGAGATGAACCCGGTCGACGGGTTCGCGCTGACCTCGTGGGAGACCGGCTACCAGGACCTGTCCGTCCAGCCGGATCTGTCCACGATGAGCTTGGTGCCGTGGATGCCGCGCACCGCCGTCGTCCTCGGCGACGCCGTGCACCACGACGGCACCCCCATCGAGATCGCACCCCGTCAGATCCTTCACCAGCAGCTGACCCGGCTGGCCCGCCACGGCCTGCACGCCAAGGCAGGGATCGAAACGGAATTCGTCCTCTACCAGGGCACCTACGCGCAAGCCGAGCAGGCCGGCTATCAGGGACTGCGGCCGGTGACGGCCGAGAACCTCGACTACGCCCTCGACCACGATCCAGTCTCCGACCGGTTCCTGCGCCGACTGCAGCGCGCGCTCGCCGGCGCCGGCATGCCCGTGGAGGCAATCAAGACCGAGGCCGGCCCCGGCCAGATCGAGGTCACCTTCCCCTACGGCCAGGCCCTCACCGCATGCGACCGCCACCTGCTGTTCAAACACGCCGTACGCACCCTGGGCACGCGCGCCCGCCTGACCCCCACCTTCATGGCCGCCCCCGAGACCGGCCGGGCCAACGGCCTGCACCTGCACGTATCCCTGTGGTCGAACGGCATCAACCGGCTGAACGTCCCCGACAGCGACCACGAGCTGTCCCCGACCGGACGGCATGCCATCGCCGGCCTGCTCGCCGGCCTGCCGGACCTGGGCCCGTTCTACGCGCCGAACCTCAACTCCTACAAGCGGTTCACGCCCGGCTCATTCGCACCGACCCTGTTCACCTGGGGCCACGACAACCGCACCTGCGCCGTCCGTGTCGTCGGCCGCGGCGAAAGCCTCCATCTGGAGATCCGCGTGCCTGGCGCGGACGCCAACCCGTACCTGGCGATGGCTGCCGTAGTGGCGGCCATCGACTACGGCATCGAGCACCAGATCCCCCTCAGCCCCGCGCAGACCGGCAACACCTACCGCGAGACCGGCACCCCCGTGCCGCCCACCCTCACCCACGCCCTGACCGCCTTCCAGGACAGCCCATCGGCACGCCACGCGTTCGGCGCCGAAGTCGTCGAACACTACGCCCACCTCGCCCGCCTGGAACTCGACCACCACCGGCTCCTGGTCACGGACACCGAACGGCAACGGTGGCTGGCCCATGCCTGACCGCCCGCGTATGACCAGCTCAGGCCGCACTGTCAGTGGCTTCCGGCACACTGCCCACCCCCAGAAGAACACCCAGAGCACCCGCTACGTCACCTTCTGCGACAAGGCGGGGTGGCTCGGCCAGCGAAAGGGCGCACCGACGTGAGCGACATGCCCAGCGCACTCCACCACCTCATGGGATCGGTGACCGGGACCTACACCGTGGTGGCGGAACATCCACGGCCCGGCGGCATCCGGCCGTCGGTCTGGGAGATCCAGGGGCCAGGCGGCGAACGGTGGTTCGCCAAGCAGCACGCCGGCCCGAAGCTGCACCAGCGCGAGGTGCACGCCTACCGCAAGTGGACGGCCTCCCTCGGAGCCGACCGCGCACCCGAACTGGTCGCCTCCGACACCGAGACGTGCACCCTCGTGGTCACCGCGGCGCCCGGGCGCAGCCTGGATTCATTGCGTCTGCCGGCCGAGCAGGAACTCAAGGCGTACGAGCAGGCCGGAGAGCTGCTGGCTCTGCATCATGGTGCGGCGGCGGACGTACCGGCCGTGGACGGGGCCGAGGCTGCGTGGGACAAGACGGTCGCCGGTCGACTGCAGCACGCTGCGCAGTTCGTGCTCGCTACCGATATCGCGATGGTGCGCAGGCTCGTAGCCGAGGCTCCGCCGCCTCTACCTCAAGTGGCGGGGCACGGCGACTACATGCCCAAGAACTGGCTGTGGCACGAGTCTGAGCAGCGGTTGCGGGTCATCGACTTCGAGCGGGCCGAACTCCAGCCCGCCGCACGCCGGGACTTCTCCCGTCTGCGCTACCGCCTCCTCCTGCACCAGCCGAACCGGAATACTGCCTTCCATCACGGGTACGGCCGCCAGCTCAGCGAGGCGGAACTGACGGCGTGCCGAGCATACGGCGCGCTGGACGCACTGGACTCACTGGCGTGGGGGATCAAGCACCGCGACCTCGGCCTGGTCGACGAAGCCCACACCATGCTGGAGAACCTCCGGCGGGAGAATCACCACCGCGTGTGGGGTGGGTGGCGGTCATGAGCACTTTCGCCGGAACCGCCTCCTACTACCGACGCTTCCGCCCCGGAATTCCACACGAACTGGCCCGCCTGCTCGACCAGTCGGCCCCCGAAGCCTCGCCGCGACGGCTGCTGGACCTCGGCACCGGACCCGGAACCGTCGTCCACGCTCTCCTTCCCCACTTCGACGACGTCTTCGCGATCGACGCGGACCAGGCGATGCTCACCGAGGCGGATGGCCTGCTCCGCCCCACGCTCCCTCCCACGCACCGGCTGCAGATCCGGCACGTCCTCGCCGAAGATTTCATGCCTCCGGACGGGTGGCACCCGCACCTCGTGACCTGCGGACGTGTCTTCCACTGGCTCGACCAGCCCCGTCTCCTCGAACGGCTCGATGAATACGTTGCCCCCGCAGGCACCGTCGCCGTCTTCAGCGACCGCAGCCTGTGGACCTCCAGCAGCACCTGGCAACAGGCAGCGCGCGGCGTCGTGAAGGAGTTCCTCGGTGAGGAGCGGCGCGCGGGTGACGGACCGTTCAGCCCGCCCGGCCCGCCGTACGAGGAGGTACTGCACCGTTCCCCGTTCTCGGACGTGACCAGCGCCGTCATCCCTGTGCACCGTGCCTGGACGATCACCCAGGTCATCGGCTACCTGTACTCGACCTCGTTCGCGGCGCCGCACCTGTTCGGCGACGACCGCCGCACTTTCGAGCGGCGCCTCACCGAGACTCTTGTCCCGCTCACGGACGAGGGAGTGCTCCTGGAGGACAACGCCTTCACCGTGCTCACCGCGCGCCGCCCTTCACAATCCGAGGACCGGTCATGGACATGAGCGATGCAGACCGCGACGCGGCGCTGATGGCTGACGTGCTGGAGGACCGGTACGGGCTCGTTGCCGAGGTGGTCGAGCCGGTCCACATGGGCACGGACACGATCAACCGACGTGTCCTGACCGAGGACGGACTGCGGCTGTACGTCAAGGAGTACCGGGCCACGGCAGATATTGCTGCCGCAGGAACCGCGTGGGACATGGCGGAGTACTGCCGTGCCGGCAGGATTCCTGTCCCTCGCGTGTGGCAGGACGTGGACGGTGATTTCGTCACGATCGCGGAGGGCTGCGCCTGGGCGGTGACCGACGAGGCGCCCGGTCATGTGTCCACTACGGCGATGACCGGAGCCCTCGCGGAACACATTGGCGTCGTGATGGGACGTATGCACCGGATCCTGGCTGCCTACCCCATGCCTGACCAGGTGCAGCACGCCCGCTGGCGAACCGCCACCGTGCACGACGGGGCCGCGAAATGCGACAGCGTCTTGGCCTCGGCGCTTGGACAAGGGCACGACCGACTCGGCCAGCTGCGACTCGACCTCGACCAGCGGCGAGAGGATCTCCACGAACATACGCACCGTCTGCGGGAACAGCTGCCGCACGAGCTGGTGGAACAGGCCCTGCACGCGGACCTGACCCGAACCAACCTGATCGTCCTCGCCGATTCCGTGACCGGCGTCATCGATTTCCGTGGCGCCCGCGCCATGCCGGCCTGGGAGCTGGGCCGGGCCGCGTTCGACCCGCGCACCGTCGCCAACAGCCCGCAGTGGATGTCGCGCGCGCTGGCGATGGCCCGCGCCTATATCAGCGAGAACCCGGGCCTTCCCTTGGCGGAAGTGCGGGCATGTGCCCGGATCGCGCTCCTGTACATGCTGTTCAGCTTCTACGGCGCCACCACCAGCGAATACGGCCTGCCTGCGGCGGCCGAGGCCGACCTGAAGCAGCACTGGCGGGAACGGCAAACCACGATCCGCCTCCTGCTGCACCACCTCGACGAACTCGATGACGCGTTCTCCGGCCTCCCAGCAGGCGGAGACCACGCGTGACGGACACCGCCGCCTCAGCCAGCACGCGAGCAGTTGCCCCACCCGGAACCCGCTCCCAAGGAGACGACTTGGACCACACAGCGACCGCCCCGCCCTGCCCGCCCGCGGCAACCGGCGGCCACGCCGTGCCCCCAGTCCGCGACGCGGCGCCGGAGAAGGGACTCCGCCGATGACGCAGCCTAAGCCCGAGGCCCCTTCCGCACCCCAGACGGAACAGCCGGATGAACAGCTGAAGTTCGCCGCCCAGGGCGACCGTCGCATCGAGGTCGGCAACGCAATCACCACGCGTTCCATGGCACGCCGCCTGCCCCAACTCATGCGGCGCTCCCTGACCCTCGGCTGGCAGGTGGACCGCAACTCAGTGATCGCCTTGCTCACCTGCGCGGTCGTCTCCGGGGTATTGGAGGCATTCGGCCTGATCGCCACCACGGGCGTGATCAAACCCGTGATCACCTCCGGTGAATTCACCTCGGCACAACTCAGCGCAGCCGCATTCCCGTTGACGGTTGTGGTCGCAGCCATCGGATTGCGAGCCCTGCTCGGCATCGCCAGCACCGCGCTGTCGGCGCGGCTCGCCCCCAAGATCTCCCGCGAAGCCGAACTCAAGCTGCTGGACGCAGCGACACGCGCGGAGCTGGCCGCGTACGACAACCCGGGGTACAACGACCGCTGGGACGCCGCCGACCGCGGGGTGGACGTCTCCCGCGAACTGCTCACACAGTGCCAGTACATCCTCGCCGCGTCCGCCTCGCTGATCGCAGCCTTCTGCGCCCTGACGGCCGTGCATCCGATCCTGCTGCCCCTGCTCATCCTCGCCGCGATCCCGAAGGGCCTGGCCAGCGTACGGGCAGCACGCCTCACCTACATCGCCTCACGGACCACCGCGAAAGACCGCCGCCTGCTGGGCATGCTCCGCTGGTACCTGGTCGACAAGCAGACCGCGGACCAGATCCGGTCCGGCACGATGGCCAACTTCCTGATCAGCAGATACCGTGCCACCGGCCAGCAGATCGACAAGACCACTGACCAGGCCACGCTGCGCAGCGCCAAGATCTCGCTGATCGGGGGCGCCGCGGGAGGCTTCGCCAGCGCCGTGGTCTGGGCATCCCTCGCCGCGCTCGTGGCCAGCGGCCACATCTCCGTCGCCGCCCTGGGCACCGCGTTCCTCGCCCTGACCCGAGTCAGCACCAGCCTCGACGGGATCGTCGGCTACGGAGCCCAGCTCTTCCGCACCGGCATGTACTTGGACGACTGGGCCGACTTCATCGACGAAGCCGGCGGTCACCGCATCAACCGCGGCACCGAGATCCCCACCGGGCCCGTGGCCGTACGCGCGAACAACATCACCTTCCAGTACCCGAACGCCGACCGTCCCGCCCTCGACGGCGTATCCGTCGAGGTCCGCCGCGGGGAGATCCTGGCACTGGTGGGTGAAAACGGCTCGGGCAAGACCACGCTCAGCAAACTCCTGTCGACCCTGTACCTTCCCGATCACGGCGCGATCACCTGGGACGGCACCGACACCAGGAACATCGACGCGCACGCCGCCTGGTCACGGGTCGCCGTCGTTCCACAGAACTTCGCCTGCTGGCCACTCTCGGCCCGGGAGAACATCAGTCTGGGCCAGCCCGCCCCCGAAGGGGACGACGCCGTCCTCGCCGCCGCTCGGGCGGCGGGCGCCGACGAAGTCATCGACGAACTGCGCAGCGGACTGGACACCCTTCTCGCCAAGGAGTGGTGGGGCGGACAGGAACTGTCCGGCGGGCAGTGGCAGCGCATCGCGATCGCTCGCGCCTTCCACCGGCCGGCAAGTCTGCTCGTCCTCGACGAACCGACCGCCGCGCTCGACCCCCGAGCCGAGCATCGCATCTTCGCCGGGCTGCGCCATCACGCCGCCGACCGCGCGGTCGTCCTCGTGACCCACCGGCTCACAAATGTGGCCGTCGCCGACCGCATCGTGGTCCTCAACAAGGGCCACGTAGTCCAGCACGGCAGCTTCGCGGAACTGCTGGCAGACCAGGCCGGCCTGTTCCGTGAACTGTGGGACCTGCAGAACGAACGCACAGGTCACATCCCTGCCCCCACATCACCCACCGACGCAGCGGCGCCCAACCAGCACGCCCTGTTCTAACTCCTCACAGGCCCGAGAGGAGCAATGACGCATCCCGCTACACCAGTCGAGGCCGTCGATGTCTTCAAGGACTTCCCGATGGGCCCCAACCGGCCCTTTGCAGCACGGGTGTTGGAGGCGCTGACCTCGGCTATCCCGGATTGGAAGGACCACCACTCATGAATACTCATCGCGTGACGGCTGCCGCACTGATCACTCTGGCCGGCACGAGCATCGCCCATGCCATCCGCAGTGAGCGCCGGCACCGCGACCGGACCGTCCTGGCGACTGCCCGCCTCCACCAGCAGCTGCTCACCGCTGAAGTCGCACGCCCGGGTCTGCGCGCTGTGTGGGGGAGCCTGGCGCCGCTCGACCCAGCCGAGCGCCGCC
This sequence comes from Streptomyces sp. NPDC057623, assembly GCF_042800355.1. Lineage (NCBI taxonomy): Bacteria > Bacillati > Actinomycetota > Actinomycetes > Kitasatosporales > Streptomycetaceae > Streptomyces > Streptomyces sp. NPDC057623. The sequence continues at coordinate 3,987 of NZ_JBHVGZ010000002.1, read as the reverse complement.
TGCATCTGCACCGCAACGCCTGGGTCGGCGCATGGGAAGCGGCGTACCGCGCCGGCGCCCTCAGCGCTGACGGTGTGGCGTGCGCGGCGCGGGCCCTTTTCGCCACGCCTGAAGGATTGCAGTGGTGGGCCCGTGTCCGTGAAGACCGAGCACGGACCGCCGCAGACGACAAGCGTGCCCGCCACTTCCACACCCTGATGGACACCGCCTACCAGGACGAGACCGGAACGGTGCTGCCCTCCCCCGCAGCGACACGCTCCGTTGACCAAGCCTCGTGCCTGTGACCAGGGCGGCAACCAGTCCAGTCACGTCAGCCGTCCAGGACCGGCACGGACGCCTCACTGCCTGACCCGGCTAAGCGGTGTCGTGCACAGGCCCCGCGCGATGACCAGCAAGTCGTCCACCTCGGGCTGCGGGTCCTTCACGCCAACGCCTTCCTCTGACCAACCCCCCAACCAGGCAAGGAGCCTTCCCCGTGGCCTACACCACGCCCGACGAGTGGGACGCACACTACGCGGACGGCCGGACATTCCGGCACCTCACTGACGCCGAGCGGCATCTGCTCGCCGAGCATGTCCCAGCTCCCAACGGGGGCCTCGCTCTGGACGTCGGCTGCGGACTCGGGGAACTAGCCCGGTACCTCGCCGACAGCGGCTACACGGTCGACGCCATCGACTACGCCCCCGCCGCCCTCACCCAGGCCCAAGCCCACACCACCGACAGCTCGACGGTCACCTACCTGCTGTGCGACATCGAACGGGACGGCCCGAGCAGCCTGCCCCATCCCGCATACGACCTGATCACCTTCCGCCTGAGCTGGGCCTTCATCCACGACCGCACACGCGTGATGAACCGCCTGCGCGAACGCCTGCGCCCGGGCGGCACCCTCTGCGTCATCACGCCCGTCACCTCCCGGGTGCCGGACAGCAAGCGGGACATCGCCCTCGACGACGAGGAGATCGACCTGCTGCGCGCGGGCTGGGCCGTCACCGAACGCCTCGACGCCGACGGACTCGCGTTCATCGTCCTGCGCGACCCCGCCCCCGCACAGGCCGGGTGGTGCTCCGGTGAGGGACGGCCCTTGCCGCACGCCCTGACCGGAGCGGGCGTCGTCGTCACCGACCCCGAAGGACGGATCCTGCTGGGCTGGTCAGCACGGCGAAAAGTCTGGGAGCTGCCCGGCGGCAAGAACGACCCCGGCGAAGGCTTCGACACCGCGGGCGTGCGGGAGCTCCAGGAGGAAACCGGGCTGACGGCCGACCCCGCGGGCGTGCGGCTGCTGGCCCTGCTGATGGACTCCAACCTCGGCATCCCGCACGTCACGGCCGCCGTCCGCGTCACCGCCTACAGCGGCGAACCGACGGTCACCGAACCGGACTTGATCCGCCGCTGGGAGTGGATGGAGCCCGCCGACCTTCCCCAGCTTGCCCAGCCGCTGTTCACCCCGAGCGCGCACGTCATCGACACGGTCTGGCCCGGCCTGCTCACCAGCCTGCCGCCTGTCCACCGCTACCCCGTCGCCCCCGCCGGGATCCGCGAGCCCGCTCAGCACTCGACCGAAGCGGCCAAATTGCAGGAGGCGATGGTCCGCCAGCTGATCGCGGACGGCTACCTGGACGCCGCAAGCCCGGTCGAGGCCGCCATCCGCAACGTTCCCCGCCACCGGTTCCTTCCAGGCATCGCCCTCGCGGACGCCTACGACCCCATGCAGGCGCCCGTCACCAAGCGCGCCCCCAGCGGACAGGCGACCAGCAGCGTCTCCGCACCCTGGCTGCAAGCCGTCATGCTCCGCGACGCCGACCTCCTCCCGGGCGACACGGTGATCGAGGTCGGCTCCGGCGGCTACAACGCCGCACTCGCCCAGGAACTCGTCGGCCCGCACGGCACCGTGATCAGCATCGACATCGACCCCTTCGTCACCGACCGCGCACAACGCTTCCTCGACGACACCGGCTACCACCACGTCCGCGTCCGCCTAGGCGACGGCGAACAAGCCCCAGCCCAACTCGCCAAGCCCGCAAGCGTGAACGCCCTCATCGTCACCGTCGAAGCCCGTGACATCCCGCCCGCCTGGATCAACTGCCTTGCCGAGGGCGGCCGACTTGTGGTCCCGCTGCGCATCCACGGCTACACGTGGTCCATCCCGTTCACCAAACGCGACGGCATCCTGACCGCGGACAGCTACACCGTCTGCGGGTTCGTCCCCCTCCAGGGCCCCGGCCGCCGCCCAGACCACACCGTCCGGCTGCGCGGCGGCGAGATCAGCGTACGGTTCACCGACGGCACCCCCACCGACACCAGCCTCCTGGAAGCCGCCCTCGGCATGCCCCGCACCGAACGCTGGACGGGGGTCACCATCCCCGGCAACACACCCTTCGACATGCTCATGCTGTGGCTGGCCACCCACGTCGACAACGGGTTCGCCCGCCTCGCCGTCGACGCCGACCTCGACACCGGCGTCCTCAAGCGCCCTGGCGGCTGGGACGCCGCCACCCTCGTCCGGGACGGCTCCCTCGCCCACCTCGTGACCCGCAAACTCCTCCCCGACGCATCCGGCACCAGCCTCTGGGAATTCGGCATCCACGCCCACGGCCCGCACGCCGACGCCCTCGCCGACACCATGGCCGGACTGGTCACCGCATGGGACGCAACCGCCCGCGACGCCCGCCCGCACCTGACCGTGCACCCCGCTGCCAACACCAACGCGGAACTGCGCGAGGGCCACGTCCTGGACAAGCCGTACACCCGGCTCGTCTTCACCTGGAACACCGGCACGCCCTGACCGCAGCCACGGCAGAGTCAGGACCGTCTCTGCCACTCGCCCCTGTCTGCCAGCGCCGCGCTGACACCAGCCGGGTTTCGGCGCCCCGGACGCCGCCCGGATCCGCATACCGACCGGAGACATCGCACAGTGAAGCCGGAAGACTTCAACACCGAGGCGTGGAGCACGTACGGACGCCACCACATCGAGCGTGCCACACCGCTGGCTGAGGTGGAGCGGATCGACTGGGGGCCCGGAGGTACCGGGCCGGGCGACGAGATCCTCGGCGGCCTCCAGGGCCGACGTGTGCTAGATCTGGGCTGCGGGACCGGTCGGCATGCAGCCCACCTTGTCCGCAACCACGACGCGCTGGTGGACGCCGTCGACTCCTCGCCCACCCAGATCGAGCGCGCCCGCGCCCGGTACGAGCAGGTGCCCGGGCTCAGGCTGGTGCTCGCGGATGCCGTCGCACACCTGCACACGGCCACGCCGTACGACGTGATCTACTCCGTTCACGCCATCCCCTACATCGACCCGTACCGGCTGCTGCCCGCCCTGGCAGCAGCGCTCAAACCTGGTGGCAGGCTGTACTTCACCGCCCTGCACACCAACTCCCGCGGCGACGGCCCCTCCACCGCCGTAGCCCCGAGGCCCGAGACACTGCGGCTGGCCGGCGGCCGGGAACTGACCGTTCAGATGTGGGTGCTCACCCCAGAGCTGTGGGAGGACCTCCTCGTCCAGCAAGGACTGCGGGTCGAGACCATCACCACCCTGGACGCCCCGGAGGAAGGCAATCACGCCTCCTACCGGCTGTTCGGGATCCGCCGCCCCGCCCGCATCCGCTCCCGCCCCCGCACCACACAGCCACCCGTGGCACGCGCCGCCCTCAACGTCAGCGTCATCCTGGACGGCCCGCACGGTGTGCTGCTGGGCCGACACCGCCTGGGCACCACCGAACTGCCCAGCGCAGCCGTGGAGCCCCGCGGATCCTTGCGCGAGGCGGCCGTGCGTGCGCTCGCTAAGGAAACCGGGCTGACCGCCCGGCCGGCCGACGTACGGCTCCTTGGCACGCTCCTCGACCACGTCGGTGACGTCGTCCGCATCACCGTGCCCGCCGTCGTCACCAACTGGTGTCAACGGCCATTTGTTTGCCCCGGTGGCGGCCAGATGTTCCATGCACTCATGGCCGACTCGGCGTCCCCAGTGGCGGCCAGATATCTCCCCGC
>NZ_JBHVGZ010000001.1:391061-457047 GCF_042800355.1 Streptomyces sp. NPDC057623 | reverse complement strand
GCCGAGCAGAACGATGAGTGGACCGAGGCCCGTCGCTACATGGGACTCGACCTCCTGGCCAAGGCCCGCCTCCACCCGATCGAGTCAGAAACCAGCGAGACCGACCTACCCACCGAACTCACCGCATAGCCTCAAAACGAGATCACCGAGTGGCCGTCAATACACCACTCCCGCGGACGTGACCGACGCACCACAGCGCCAAGTTGTTGGGAAGTGCCTTGTACTGCGCAGCGTTCATGCGGAAGAGCAGTGAGCACTCTGGGCATTGGCGCCCAAGAAAGCCTTCATCGTCGAGTGGGATGCTGACCTGCATCTCGTACGACGCGCCTTGGCGGCCGACGAGTTCGACACCCTCGGCCATCCTGAATCTGGGGTCGTTGCGCATGTGCCGATTGTGCCGCCTGACACTGACAATCGGTCCGGAGTGAAGGGAGCGATGGCTGCCTTTGCTCGCATGAATCTCCGTCAACGCCGATGCCCTGGGCGCGGCGTCCGCCAAGCGCTGATGGGATGTTGTGGGTAGCCATCACCCCGGGTGGCGTCGGTGCCACAGCACCAGCGGGCCCAGATGACCGATGCGCAGTTCCACGAGTCGAACGGAGCTGTCGCCTGGCTCGAAGCACCTAATGGTTCAAGGTCGGACGAACAACTGGAGTGATCCGAGTCCCTGTCGACTGTCCTGCTGCTTCGAGGAGGTCCTCCCAGTCCGTGTCGGACAGCCACGCTTTGCCCATGAGATGAGCAGTCCACAGGACAAGGTCTGCCCACGTCCTGCAACGGTGGACCTCGATCGCGTACGCGTTGGCGTTGGGGGCCGGGTCGCAGGCGACGTGGTGGACGTGCCAGCGGGCAGACTCCGGGTAGGTCATGAGGCTTTCCGCGGAGTAGCCGTGGATCCCCGGCGCCAGCCGTTGGCCTTCGAGCTGTTCCCAAGCACGTCTGTTGACCGTTGCCTGGTCGACCTCCGACATGTCGACCCAGAGACTGCCCTTGCCATCAGCGACCGGTTTCTTGCATGCGTCACAGATGGCGAGAAGCTCGTGCGTCAAGGCGTTCCCTCCAGCGGGTGCGCGGCTACTTCGAAGCGTCCTCGATGGCCTCGAAGATGTCGGCGTCGGTCTCCTTCTGCCAGTCGGGCAGGTCTGGCCAGTCGGCGACGTAGCCGGGCTTGGGGTCCTCGAAGTGCTTGTACATCTGGGCGGTCCAGCAGGTGGCGACGAAGCGGCTCTTCTGCTCGCGGGTGAGGCGGGAGGCGTGGCGGTCGCTGAGGTCGAGGAACTGTCGCACCTGGTCGAACACCGCGCCGGCGGCCTGTCGCTCCCACTCCGGGGTCTCTTCCCAAGGGGTGACGTAGCCGGGCTTGGGTTCGCCAGGGAAGTGCTTTCGAACGCCGGTGATCCAAGCCTCGCGGAACACGCGTGCGCCCTCGATCTGCGACATGCCTTCCCCTCTCGTCACGTCGTGCACAGTGCGTCGATCTCGGCGCCCAGTTCGACCACGCGGGCGTCGTGGGCGAGGGGGCCGAGGTCGGTTCGTAGCCCCTGGAGTTTACGGGCGACGTAGCCGGAGGACGTCGCTCGGGCGAGCTGCAGGGCCTCGCGGCCGTAGACGAGGACCTGGTCCGGGTCGTGGCGCTTCGCGCCGATGGAGGCGAGGTCGGTGAGGACGGCGCCGCGGCGCCGGAAGGACTGCCCGGAGGCGAGTACGTCCTGGCTCAAAGCAGTGATGAGGGCCTTCTCGGCGAGGTCGAGGCGGCCGAGCTGGAGGTAGCGGGCGCCGCGTTCCTCGGCGAGGCGGGAGCCGTCAAAGCGGAGCCAGCCGCCGTTGTGGAACGGGCCGCCCAGGTCCGTGACCTTCTCCGCCTCGTCCAAGGCGCGCTCGCAGGCGGACAGGTTCCCGAGTCCGGCATACGCCTCGGCCTGAACGGAGGCGACCCAGTAGCGGGTGGACAGGGAGCTGTCTCCTCGCCGCGCCACCCTCTCAGCCGCCGAGAGTGCGGTGGCGGCCTCGGCGTAACGCCGTTCGTAGAGGTCGAGGTAGGCGTGTCGGACCAGGGCGCATGCCCACAGGTCGTACGACTGGGCTTCCTTGCTGGCGGAGGCTGCGAGCGTGTAGGACGCGGCTGCGTCGGTGTAGCGGTTGCCGTCGAAGGCCAGTTCTCCGGCGAGCTGGAAGAGGTCGCCGGCCGCGCCGCACAGGGCCTGGGATTCAGTTGCCGGCTGGCCGTCGAGGGTGTCGTTGAGCGTGGTGAGCTGGTCGCGGACGATCGGGTACACGGAGCCTTTGGCGCGGGCGAGTTGGTACACCTGCCACAGGTGGCCGTTCATGCGGAGGAAGTCCTCGGACGTTCCGCGTCGCGCTCCGTCGGAGAGGGCGGCGCTCTCGTCGTCCGGGAGGGTCACCAAGGCGCTGGTGACGGCTATGGCGCGCAGAAACTGGCGTCGGATCATGTCGTCGAGGTCCCCTGAGCCGTGGTGGTCGCGAGGCGGCGACCCTGCCGACTCCGGACGGGCTGCTTGTGGCTGTCCCACCAGGGCGTCGAGTTCGTCAAGGTCGAGGTGCAGCAGCTCGGCCAGCCGTGGCCGTAACGGCGGTTGGGGTGTGGTGTTCCGAGTCTCCCAGCGCCCGATCGTGCGCCGGTCGACGCCGAGGGCGTGCGCGAGCTCTTCCTGACTGTAGCCCAGCGCCCTGCGCCGCTCCGCAAGCCCCATGCCGCCCCCTTTCCACGTTCCCGTCCGTGTCTACCCTGGCGGAGCTGATCTGTCCCATGAGTGTCCCAGGAGTGCCTCATGGATGCCGTGGTCCGCGCCAACCCGCTCCGGTTTTCTGGACGTTGTCAGCCATGACAACTGTGGACACCGGAGAAGGGGTGCGGGCATGGGAACGCAGAGCGCCACGTCGTCCGAGGCGGCGCAGCTCCCGATCGTCCTGGAGGCGGTCGACGAGAGCGTGGCCACGGCGCTGGCCGTCGGGCTGGCGGTGCCCGATCGCCCCGTGATCGAGGCGACGACCCGGGACCTGGTCAGCCACCTGAGAGCGCTGATGGCCGAGGACCTCGGCTTCGACGAGGACCCGGCCGTGCAGGCGCTGTTCCGGGAGGGCTACCGGGTCCTCGACCTGACGCGCCGGCCGACCGAGGAGTCCACCCAATTCGGTGCCTACCAGTACATGCGTGAAGTCGGCCTGCTGGCCAGGCGCTTCGCCGACGTCTACCGCGAGGCGCAGGAACAGGACGAAGCCGATGGCTGACGAAGCCCCCGTCGATCTGCCCATGCGCCCGCCCGGAGCGACCCTGCCTGAACAGGAGCGGGCAAGGCGCCTCTTCATCAGTCCACCCGGTCTTCCGCCCTTCGTCCGGCAACCCGAGAAGGGGCACCGCGAACAATGAAGAACAGCCGGCGCAACAACTTGCGCCATGGCCCCTATGGCTGGCGCCAGTGGCTGCTGTCTGCTCTGATCATCGCCTCCACCGCACCGGTCGGCTGCGCCTTCTGGTACTTCGACCGGTCCTAGCCCTCGACGGGCACTCACTGACTCCCGCTCTGGCCGCGCGAGCCCTCAGGAAGACCCGGTTCGCCACCGGGGCGGGCTCAACAACTCCCCAGCGGCCAGAGCGGGATCGCATCAGGCGGTGTCACCGGCGGCACCCTGCCGCCGTGGCAGCCCCTCGATGAGCTCCCGTCCCGGTCGCCGGTCTGCCCGCGGCCGGGGCGGGTCCAGGGCTCCGCACTTCGCGGGGCTTGTCCATTCACTCCGTAGGAGAGGAAAGGCCATGAACATCGACGAACTGTTCACCGGCGACCTGATCACCGGCGTCCCCAGCATGGACGCGGTGCTGCTCGACAAGATGCCCGGCGGTGGCGACAACAACGGCGACCACTGCAGCTGACCAGCCCGCGAACGCGGTGGAGCAGGGCCGAGCCCTGCTCCACCGCCCCATGACCGAGGGGGAAGCAGGTGCTTTCGTTTCGTGTGCGGCTGGCCGACACCCGGAGCACAGCCTGGCGCTGGGACACAGACCGGTGGGCCAGCGGGCAGAGCTGGATCAGACCCGCTCACGCGGCTGCCTTGGAAGCCGAGCTTGTGCCGGGCGATGGATCCGGCGTCTGTGCTCTGGTGAGGGAGGACAAAAGCGGGGAGGTCGACTTCACGTCCCTGCTCCTACGCCCGGACGAGGTTCAGGTCTCAGCGGGCGTGTTCGGCACCGCGCCGCTGTATCTGGTAGCGGTCGGGGAAGACCTGTACGGCTCATGGGACTTGGCCGACCTACGGCCTCACCTGGGACTTGACCAACTCAATCCCCGGGCCATGGCGCGCACCTTGACCCGCCGGCACCGCTACAGCGCCGACACTCTGTTTGACGGGGTGTACCGGCTCACGGAACGGGCCACGGCCGTCTTCACGACCGCGGGACTCACGATCCTCTACCCCGAGCCCGCCCAGCACGTACTGGAACCCCGAAGGCTGCGACCGGGTGTTCACCCGGTGGACGTGTTTGATGCGTTGCTGATTGAGGTTGTGGCCGGGTGGCGTTCTACGGTGAGCTGCGTCGGCGTCGAGGTGTCCGGCGGGGCTGACTCGGGCAACGTGACTCTCTCCGCCGCAGCCGGCTTCGGCTCCGTCCGCACATTCGGGCTGCTCATGGGCGGCCGGGGCGGTCGGCTTCAGCAAGACCGACGTCGCATGCTGGTGGATCACCTGGGGCTGCGGGACACCGCCGTCCCGGCCATGCAGCACCCGCCGTTCGTGCCCGGTGGGGTACGGGAGCGCGGATTGCCGCACGACCCGGCAGGAGCCTTCTACCAGGAGGCGTTCGACGTCTTGCGCGGGCACGTGGCCGCCCACGGTTGCGAGGTGGTCTTCACGGGCGGTGGCGGGGATGAGGTCAATGCCTGCCACTCCCGTACGGGTGCCGAACTCCCCGCGGCAGAGCCCATCCCTTGGCTCGGGGACAAGGCCATCGAGGCCCTGGCCCAAGTGGACGAGAACCTCGCCCCCATCCCAGTGCTCCCGGTACCCACGCTCATGGCCTTCGGCCTGCACAACCCGGCCTACCTGAGACTCGGAATCTGGCCGGTGGCTCCGCTCGTACACCCCCGAATGGTCCGCTTCATGGAGCAACTGCCACACGAGCACAAGCAGGGCAAGACGATGTTCCGCGACCGCCTGCGGCGTGCCGGACTGCCCGAGTCCGTCGCGGCCCCGAACGAACCGGAGAACTTCCTCGCGGTCATGGAGTCGGGCCTGCGCAGATACGGCCTCCCCCTCCTGGACGACATGCTCCGCGAGTCACTGCTGGTCGACCTCGGCTACGTTGATCCCGTCGCCCTGGCCCAGGCCCGGGAGCACGCGGAGCGAGCCCCCGTGGTGCCTGACCTGCTGTGCGACACACTCGCCCTGGAAGTCGGACTCCGGAGCCTTGCATGAGCAGCCTGGACATCGTGGAGGCGGAACGCCTCGAAGCGTCGAACCTCTTCTACCGGGACCCCACGCTGTACGACAGCGTGCAGGCCGACAGCGACAGCGCGAGAATCTGCCGGGAACTCGTCGACCGGCACTGCCCACAAGCCCGCACACTGCTGGACTTCGGCTGCGGCACCGGCAGGGACCTGGACCTGCTGGCCCGGCGCTTCGACTGCATCGGCGTTGATCTTCAGCCCGGCCTGGTCGACTACGCACGCCATACGCGCCCCGAACTCGACTTCCGGGTCGGGGACATGCGCACCGTCCGACTTGGCCACACCGCCGACGTCCTGGTGTGTCTGGGCAACTCTCTCGCCTACCTGCACGACAACGCTGACGTCCGGGCAGCGTTCCAGACCTTCGCCGCACACGCGCACCCGGGCACCCTGCTCGTCCTGTGCTCACCGGTAGCCCCGATCGAGTCTCCGAGCCCTCAACATGCCCGCGTAGAGACCCGCCTCGGGGCCGCCACAGTGACCATCAGCTACCAATGGGACCTGCGGACACAGATCAACACCATGCGTCGGCACTGGGTGTTCGACTCGGGCGAAGAGTGCCACGATGCCATCCGGCGGCGTGTTCTCGGCCCTCGCGAACTGGAGCTGCACGCGCTCCTCGCCGGTTTCGAGGTCCTTGAGATTGTCAACGAAACCGGCGCACTGCCTGTCCTGGGTCCAGGCGCCTACACGGTGGCTCGCTATCAGGGGTGAGGCTCCGGCCAATGCCGCCGAGGCATGGCGGGAAGGAAACGGGGTCGCCCTCCAGCACGTGCTGAACCCCCAACCGCACAGCATCGAGGGCATCCGAAAGGACCAGCAGGTATGAGCCAGGGAGTGCCGGTGCCGCACAACGAACAGCGCCAGATCACCGACGAGCAATTCCACGACGCGGTGCTGATCTGGGACTACCACCGGATGGGCCATGAGCGGCGGTCCTGCTCCGCGGCGATCGGCCTGGGCAGCCACGACCTGGGCGTGGCCACCACTGCCGTCGCTCTCTACCGCGCCGGTTTCTTTCCGGTCGTGGTCTTCAGCGGCGGAAACAGCCCCACCACCCGTGCCCGCTTTCCCCGCGGCGAGGCCGTCCACTACCGCGAGCACGCCCTGAGCCTGGGCGTGCCGAACGAGGCAATCCTGGTCGAGCCGAAGGCCGCCAACACCGGCCAGAACATCACCTTCTCCCGCGAGCTGCTGACCGAAGCTGGGGTGGAGGTGCAGTCGCTGCTGCTGATCTCCAAGCCGTACATGGAGCGCCGCTCGTACGCGACCTGCCGCCAGCTGTGGCCCGAGGCCGATGTCGTATGCGCCTCCGAGCCAATGGAGTTGGACGACTACATCAAGTCGATCGGCGACGAAAAGCTCGTCGTCGACATGCTCGTCGGTGACCTGCAACGGGTGATCGAGTACCCGAAGCTCGGTTTCGCCGTTGAGCAGGTCGTCCCAGGGGATGTCCATGACGCTTACGAGCGCCTCCTGGGCGCCGGCTTCGACAGCCGCCTCATCAGCACCTGAGCCGCAGCCTGCCTCGGGCCGCCGGGCGGGGCGCGGCATTGCCAGCTTTGCGGCCGCCTTGCGTCCCTCGACGATCGAAAGGGAATCGTCTGGCCGCCTAAGGGATGCTCACCGCCTTGGAGTTCACGCGTGACCGAGCAGATTCTTTCGGGCAAGAAGCCCTTCCTCTACATTGTCGTCTGTGCGGCCGGAGTTGCCGGCGACGTCGGCAGGCTGATCACCGCCGCGCAGGAGCGGCACTGGGACGTAGGCGTAATTGCCACTCCGCAAGGGTTGGGCTTCCTCGACGCCGAGGCGATCGAGGCCCAGACCGGCTATCCGATCCGCTCGGCCTGGCGCACGCCCGGTGAGGCACGTCCGCTGCCGCCCGCGGGCGCGATCGCCGTCGCGCCGGCCACCTTCAACACGGTCAACAAGTGGGCCGCCGGCATCTGCGACACGCTCGCCCTGGGCATCCTGTGCGAGGCGTACGGCATGGGCATCCCGACCGCTGTCCTGCCCTACCTGAACTCGGCCCAGGCCGCCCACCCCGCCTACCGCCGGAGTCTGGAGCACCTGCGCGAGATGGGCGTCCTGATCGGCTCGTACGAGCCCCACAAGCCCAAGGCCGGCGGAGGCGCCGACCGATATCGGTGGGAGGAGGCATTGGAACTCCTCGGCCCTGTGGTGTCCGTAGCGACGTGATCAGCGCTGGTGTCCCTTGGCCTCCGGAAAGAACGGCGGCGTGGCCGGGCGCTGCACGGTGTGGCGGGCGTTGGCTGCCTGTGCCTGTGGGCCGGGTGCGTGGCGCTGGCCGAGGCGATGGATGCGCCAGGTCAGGGCGCGCGCAGGGCTGCGGGCGTCCTCCAACGTGCGTTGGCGGGCGGCCTGGTCGAGGAGGGCGGAGGCATTGTGGCCTGCCGCCTCCGCTTCAGCGAGCACCGTGGCCAGGGCATCCCAGGCACGGTCGTTGAGGATGCGCGCGGCGTGCTTTGGAACCGACTCCTGGAGGTGGTGGGCATAGCGGCGCTTGCTCTGCAGACCGGGTGAGCGGTGGGCCAGCCCCACCAAGACGGGTTCCGCGACCTGCGCGTACGCCGCTTGCAAATGGACCAGAGCCTGTTCTGCTGCCGCTTCCTGCTGGGCGTGCTGGCGGGTGCGGTGCCAGTGCACGGCGTAGGCGACGGCGGTGAGCGCGGCGTCGATCAGCATCGCCAGTCCGGCACCTTCCCCGTGGCGTACGGGGTCGTTCCAGATCGCCTGGACGCTGCGGCGCAGGGCACGGGCACTGGCGTGGTCGGCGGCGATGCGGGAGCGAGCGGCCCGCTCGAATGCCGCGGCGGCTCGTTCCAGCTCGGCCCGTGCTGCGGCCGGGGCAGTGAGGGAGAGCAGGTCGAGTGCTCCACCGAGTGCGGCCAGCTGGCCCTGGGCGACCCCGTCGTCACTGCGGGTAAGGTGGTGGGGGATGCGTTCGGCGGCGGCGGTGGCCTGGTGCCAGGGGTTGCCCGGCTGGACGGTGACCGGGTCGAGAGCGGTCGTCGCGAGGCGCTTTCGGACCTGGGGCAGGGAGAGGTCGCCGGAGAGAGTGGAATCGGCGTACCAGATGGGTTCGCCCTGCTTGTTGACGTCGCCGGGCAGGCTGACGCTGTAGCCGGACACATCTCCCGACGGCTCTGTCTTCGGCCGCACCACCACGCCGGACGCTTCCAGTAGGACGAAGAACTGGGTCTCCGTAGAGGCGGCGGCCATCGCGCGGCGGACGCGCCGCCGCAGGATCTCGCGAGAGGTGGCGTCCTGGCCCAGGCGCTTGGACTTGAAGTGTTCCTTGCTGGTGGGGCGTTTGGCGGCGGTGCCGTCGCCGGGCTTCAACCGTCTCAGCCCGTAGTCCACTTCGATCTGGCGGGCTTCGCGCTGGACGGCCCGGATGTCGTAGTCCCGGCGGGGGCGGCGGCCGTCTTGGCGGACGAGCGTGGCGGCGATGTGGATGTGGTCGTCGGCGTGGCGCACGGCCACCCAGCGGCAGGCTTCGGTGTCTCCGGCGGGGGCGATGCCGGCGGCGGCCACGATTCGGCGGGCGATCTCTGCCCACTGGGCGTCGGACAGGATGGGGTCCTCGGGGGCGGCGCGGACCGGGCAGTGCCAGACCGTGGTCTTCGGGGCCTGGCGGCCGAGCATGGCCACCGGCTGGTCGAGCTGGGTGTAGAGCTGCTTTTCCACCTCTTTCGGGTCGCGGTGGGGGCTGCGGCCGGGGTCGGGGGCGAAGTCGTTCCAGGAGGCGACCAGGTGGGGGTCGACGTGTTCGTTGGCGTCGCCCTTGCCGAAGAGGTAGGCGATCAGACGGCGGGTGCTGCCCTTGCCGGTGATGATCTTCGGTATCACCGGTCCTGCCTTCCCTCGGTGACCTGGGCGACGGCGGTGTCCACGTCGGCGATCGACGTTTCGATGCGGGCCAGGAGCCGGTGGACGGCGTCCGGCTCGGGCCAGGCGCCGTCCTTGTTGAGGTGCCAGGTGAGCTGGTTGAGGTTGTTGCCGATCATGCCGAGCTGGCGGTTGGCGGCCATCAGTGCCTTCACCATGGCGCGGTAGTCGGCGATCGCGGCGGTGGGGTTTTCGGCGCGGGCGGCGGCGAGCGACGCCTCGGCGACGTAGCCGCCGATCTGCATACGGCTGAGACCGGCGGCGTGGGCGAGGTCGGTGAACTCGCTGTCGCTGTAGCGGGGGTGGACGCGGCGCTCGCGTAGGCGCGGCTGACGCAGGCGGCGCTGCGGCGTCGGCGTCTGCGTGGCGTGCGGCGACGGTCTGGTGGCTCCCGTCTCGGTCGGCACCCTCGGGCCGGCCGACCTCGATGCCCCCTCGGCGCCGGGTGCCTCCGCCACCTGAGGGGCGGAGGTCGGGTAAGGACTCCTTACCCGACAACTTGCTGCGCTGTTGAGGTCGGTGGTCATCTCCGGCTGGGGGGTGGGCAGTTCGTGGTGTGGGTCGTGCATGGGGGGTTCTCCGGGGGTGCTTGGGTGTCGGGTGCTTCGCTGTGCGCGGCCCCGTGTCCCCGCGCTCGGCTGCACGGGGAGACGGGGTGAGCCCGTGAGGGCGGCGGGGCGAACGCCGGGTCAGGCGGCGCTGGCAGGGGCCTCGTCGAGTTCCCTGTGCTGCGGGGAGGCGGCTTCGTCGAGTTCGACCTGAAGGATGCCCTTGAGCCTGTCTGCCTCCGTCCTGCCGATGGTCAAGTCCCTGCTGCGGAAGGTGGCTTCGATGTGGCGGCGCGAGGCGCGGCCCTTGCGTCCCAGTCGTGCGGTGCGCGCGAGGGCAAGGCGTTCGGGAGAGATTTCGCGGGGCTCGTGATCCTCCGGCGCAACGGAGGATTGCGGGTCCTCAGCCACTTCGGTGGTATCCGAAGCCACGTCGGCAGCCTCCCGCGCCACATCGGCGGGACCGTAAGCAGCTGGGTGGCGGTGGACGACGAGATAGAGGTGGACCGCGCCGGCCAGGGCGAGTGGGGCGATGGCAGACAGGGCGCCGACGGTGAAGTCGTCCAGGCGGAGGCCGTCACCTTGGCGGGTCTGCTGGTTGAGGCGGACGGCATGCAGGGCGTTGGCCCAGATACTCGTCACGGTTGCGGCGCCGACGAGTGTCCATACGTAGGCGCGGGACCATGCCGAGGCGGCGCGCAGCATCACGAGGGCGCCGACGCCGATGGCGATGAACCCGTCGATCACGAGCGGGAAGGCGAAGGTGAGCAGCCCGCGGATGTGGATGGCGACGGCCATCTGCCGCAGGGCGTCGTAGGAGAGAGCGAAGGCGAACACGGCGAGCAGGGCGATGCCGAAGCGGATTGCGTCGGTGCCACGTATGGCGGTGATGCGGACAAGCAAGCGGGGTACTCCAGGTGGGCTTGAGGGCGGCGGCCACAGCGCGGGGAAGGGCAAGGCCAGGCCGCCGTGAGGTGTGATGTCTCGTACCACTCGTCGCGTGCCTGGTCAGAGCAGGTACGAGTGGGCTGGTGATGTCGAGACGACTCGTTGCGGGCCGTTCACTCGTCCCCGCGCTGACCTGGGCGGGGACGAGTGCGACGAGACACGTCGGGTCAGGCTGCGGTGCCGGGAGGGAGCTCGGCCGCCGGTGCCGGTTGGGGGCAGTAACGGGCCCAGGTGTCGAGGAATTGGTTGCGGGCGAAGCCCTTGGCCTGGGTGCCGTCGGGGAAGCGGCGGTTGGCCGAGCTGATGCCGTAGGGCTGTAGCAGCAGTTGCAGGCCGCGCGGGGTCAGGCCGTTGGCGCCGTACTCCGCCCACGGGGCTTCCTTGTCCGCGTTGAGGTGTTCCAGCAGGCGCCTGGTGCCCAGCACGGCCGGGTCGTTCTCGGCGGCGAAGGCGCGGCGGATGCCGACCAGGAGGCGGGTGCGTAGGCCGCCTTCCTCGTCCTGGCCGGCCTCGTAGTCGGTCATGACGCGGCAGGCGGTGCGGGCGAGAGCGGGCCAGTCGTCCCCGGCGAGGTCGGCGATGACCACCAGGGGTTCCCAGGTGTCGGCCGCGCGGTCCTCGACCGGCATGGGCGGCTCCATCTCCAGCGCCCGCTGGTACAGCGGCTGGAGCCAGGCGGAGAGCCGGTCGCGGATCGTGTGCAGGGCTGGGGTATCCCGGGTGGTGCGGAAGGCCGCGACCTTCTCGCCCGCCGCCCGGCGCCGCATCCGGATGACCACCGCCCGGTCCATCACCGTGTCCGGCAGATCGCCGATCCCGGCGAGCGCCGCCATGGCGAAGGTGGGGAACGCGGTGGGCTTGTGCTCGGGCCCAGTCACCCGCAGCGTGGGCCGGTTGCGCTGATGCCCGGCGTTGATCAGGCCGCGCACCTCCTCGTTCTTCTCCGCCGCCTTGACGGTGCTGAAGAGGGTGTCGGCTTCGTCGACCAGGAGGCTGGGCGGGTCCTCGTCGTCGATCGAGCGGAAGATCGCGGCGGGGCTGGCGTTGACCGTGATCAGGGGGTTGCGCACGGTCTCGGTGATCACGTCCAGCAGCCGTGACTTGCCGCACCGCTTCTCCGGCGCCACGATCGCCAGCCGCGGCGCGTGCTGCCACGCTCGCTGCAGATGCGTCGCCGCGATCCACAGCGTGACTGCGGTCAGGGACTCCTCACTCGGCATCACCACGTACCGCTTGATCTGCGCTCGCAGGTCGGCCAGGATCTGCGCGCCCTCGGGCAGCAACACGGCCGCGGGCGCGTCGTCGCGGTGCCCGTCCGGGGGAGGCGCGGCGAGGATGGCCGGCTGGCCGGGGACGGCGACGACCGGCGGCTCGTTGGGCGTCGAGGACGAGGTGGAGGCGGGGAAGGACATAGGTTCGTCCACAGGCGTTCCTCTCTGGTGGGCCGGACGGGCAAGGCCCGGCCGCACCGGATCGATCGTTCGGGCAAGGGCGATGAGGCAGGGACTCCCGCGGCTGGCGGCGGTGGCTCACCGTCAGCCGCTTTGCTGTCCCCGGCCGGGGTCTCAGACCGCGAGGTCGTACGTGGCCTGGGCGTTCAGCCAGGCGTCCACCTCGGGCCAGCGGTAGCGCAGGTGGCGGCCGACCTTGTGGACGTTGGGGCCGATGCCCCGGTACTTCCACTGGTAGAGGGTCTTCACCGGCACCCCGAGGTACGCGGCGACCTCCGCGGGGGTGGCCAGCGGACCGCGCCCGGTCGCAGCGGCAGAGGCGGTGGTGGGGGTGCGGGTGTGGCGGGCGGAAGAGCTCGGCACAGGGCTCCTTTTTCGGTATCGGACATTCGGGCCTGGACAACACAGCCACACCTTCGGCGAAGAAGTCCAGTGTTAGCTCTGAAACTCCGTACAACTTCTCGGTGTGGCCGGTGATGTCAAAACAGTAGGGGCGGATCCCCGGTTGCCGAAATCGCTATCGGCGGGGCCCAGAATTCCCGCACCCTGCTCTAGCGAGGGCAAGTTTGCTGTTCAGGGCACCCGTCGACCTGGCAGCATCAGGTTGGGGGGCACCTTCACCGCGGCCCCGATTACTCTCGAAAAATGGAATAGTGACAGCAGCGGCAACTTTTCTTGAGTGCTTGATCAAGCTATTGCCATGGCGGCCAATTGCAAGCTACATCTGTCTGTCATGCCAAACCGACCTGTAGAAATGGGCCCCGCCGGCCTGCACGCCGCCCGCGCCATCGAGCACCTACGTCTCGCGCGCGGCCTGACCCAACAGCAACTAGCCGCCCGCTGCACCGCACTGGGCCGCCCCATGACCAACACGGCCCTCAGCCGCACCGAGCGCGCCCGCCGCCGCTGTGACATCGACGACCTCGTCGTGATCGCCATCGCACTCGGCATCTCCCCCGCGGTCCTCCTACCCGTGGAGCCGGCGGTGTCCCACACCGCACCAAAGACCCTCAACCGCCTCCAGGAGGCCCTTCTTGGCTGACGTGTACGACCGCTGGCACAAGTCCCACCCCAAGCCCGCCGAGGCCGAGTGCGGCGAACACAAGAGCCGTACGAAGCGGATGGTCCCCACCGCCGACCACGGCATCGGCAAGCGCTGGCAGGTCCGTTACCGCGACCTTGATGGCCATCAGCGCAAGGAGAACTTCAACACGAAGGCCGAGGCGGACAACCGCGCCGCCGAGGTCGACGTCGAGATCCGACGCGGCTCCTACGTCGTCCCGGCCGAGACGAAGCAGACGCTCGGCGCCTACGCACAGAAGTGGCTCGACGCGAACTCCGTCGGCCCGACGACCGCACTCCGCTACGAGGCGACGGTCCGCAACCACATCGTCGAGCACCTCGGCCGACGCGAGCTGCGGTCCCTCAACCATCCCTCGATCATTCAGGGTTGGATTCGCACGCTCCAGGACGCCGAACTGGAGGTATCAACGATCGAGGGCATCTTCGACATCCTCTCCAGCATCCTCGGCATGGCCGTGGAGGACGGGCTGCTGCCGAAGAACCCCTGCAAGGCGAAGTCGGTCAAGCTGCCGACGGCGACCAAGAAGAAGATCATCCCTTGGTCGTTGGAGCGCGTACTCGCCGTCATAGCCGGTCTGCCGGAGCGCTTCCAGGCGGGAGGCAAACTCGCCTTCGGCTGTGGCCTGCGCCAGGGCGAGGTGTTCGGCTTCGCCGTCGAGGACATCGACTTCAAGGGCGGCTGGATCCACGTCAACCGGCAGGTGCGGCTCGTCGGCACGAAGGCCGTCTTCGCCCTGCCCAAGGGCAACAAGATCCGCTCGGTGCCCCTATCCGCCCAGCTCGCCGCCGCTCTCAAGGCGCACATGAAGGACTTCCCGGCGGTCGGTGTCACCCTGCCCTGGGCCAAGCCGGACGGCGAACCGAAGACCTTCCGCCTCCTCTTCGTGGACGAGAAGAGCCGGGCCTACAACCGCAGCGTCTTCAACATGGGCGACTGGAAGCGCGCCCTGGCTGCCGCCGGAGTGATCCCACCCCGCGAGCGCGGCGCGCGCTACCTCCAGGCGGCCCCGGAAGACGGCATGCACGCCCTCAGGCACGCGTACGCCTCCGTGCTCCTAGACGCGGGGGAGAGCATCAAGGCGCTCTCCGAATACCTCGGCCACTCGGACCCCGGCTTCACGCTGCGGACGTACACGCACCTGCTGCCGTCCAGCGAAACCCGCACCCGCAAGGCGATCGACGATGCCTTCACAGAGACGGAAGCCGAGGCGAAAGACGACGACGACCCGCCCGCCACCCAGGGCACATCAGCACCCCCAGCAAAACCAATGTGCCCTCAATGTGCCCTGGCCGCTTGACGGCCCCTCCCCGGCACCAAAAAGGGCGAGGCCCGAAGACCCCGCCCGAATCCCCCGCAACTCCAGCTCAGGGCCACACCAGGCAATAAGGCTGATGCCCCGCCTCATGCAACCGATGGCTGAAGTCCTGCCACTCATGCAGCAGTTGATAGACGTTGAACGCGTCCCGGGGGCCGCCCCGGTCCGGCACCGTCGACCAGATGAAGGCGGCCGCGCCCACCGCTTCCTCTCCTATGCCCCGCAGGGGATCGACCACCGTCATCGGCAGCTTGACCACCGCGTAGTCGGGGTGCAGGACGACCAGCTCCAGGGGTGGGACCTTGTGCAGGGGGACGCCCTCGATGCCCGTGAGGACCATCGCGGCCATCGTCTCCGGCTTGATCTTGGTGAACATGCCGTTCATGCCGAGCTCGTCGCCGCCGAGTTCTTCGGGGCGCATCGAGATCGGGACGCGGGCCGCGGTCGCGCCGTCGGGCGCGCCGAAGTACTTGTACGTCACCCCCACCCGACCACCATTCCCGCTCGCCCTCAGCCGATCACGATCGCTGCGTTCGCTGCGTCGGTCGGCCCGCTCTGACTCGTTCGGTACACCCGGCATATCCGGTACTACGTGTCCCTGACGTGCTTCGTTCGAATCCTCCGCGTCGCGCCGGTGCCTTCCCCGCCGGGCACGTCGAGGACCCAGGTCATCAGTCCCCTCGCCCAGTCCGCCACCGCGATGCATATCTCCACCCGACTGCTTTTCTAGGACGCGTGGC
Source organism: Streptomyces sp. NPDC057623 (assembly GCF_042800355.1). NCBI lineage: Bacteria > Bacillati > Actinomycetota > Actinomycetes > Kitasatosporales > Streptomycetaceae > Streptomyces > Streptomyces sp. NPDC057623. Next base: position 441,590 of record NZ_JBHVGZ010000001.1, on the reverse strand, counting down.
GCCCGCCGCGCAACCCGATCATCGTGTCAGTGACCTCCCCCACGGCCGCCCGCCGAAACGTGCGCTGAAACACCTGTCCGCAGGATCTTTTCAGTCCCCGACCATCACGCCCCGCATGAGCTGTGTGTATCACGCCCAGTCTCGCAGATCGCCGGGGGAGGGCCGCCGGGAAGCGGAGACCGGTGAGGTCCGCCGGGTGCCGGTGGAGACCGGTCGCCCAGGCCGGCGGCCGTCCCGCCACCGGCCGGCAGCCCTTCCGGCACCGGCTCCCTGCCGGCCCCCGCTGCCGTCCCGCTGCCGTCATCCCCCGCTGGCCTACCCTGAGGAGGTCACTGACAATCGGAGCCCGAGAAGGTCGGAGAAGTCGCAGGCCATGAGCGAATCGCCCTATCCATACGAAGCACCAGCCTCGCAGGCGCTGTTCGACCGTGCGGCCGTCGTCACACCCGGCGGCGTGAACTCCCCGGTACGCGCCTTCCGTGCCGTGGGTGGTACGCCCCGGTTCATGGTGTCCGGTACCGGTCCGTACCTGACCGACGCCGACGGACGTGAGTACGTCGACCTCGTCTGCTCCTGGGGACCCATGATCCTCGGGCACTCCCACCCGGACGTGATCGCCGCCGTCCAGGACGCCGTCTCCCGCGGTACCTCCTTCGGTACGCCCGGTGCGGGCGAGGTCGCGCTCGCCGAGGAGATGGTCGACCGGATCGAGCCGCTGGAGCAGGTGCGGCTCGTCTCCAGCGGGACCGAGGCCACCATGTCGGCCATCCGGCTCGCCCGCGGGTTCACCCAGCGGTCCAAGGTGATCAAGTTCGCCGGGTGCTATCACGGGCATGTCGATTCGCTGCTCGCCGCGGCCGGGTCCGGGGTCGCCACCTTCGCTCTGCCCGACACCCCCGGCGTCACCGGTGCCCAGGCCGGCGACACCATCGTGCTGCCGTACAACGACCTCGAATCCGTCCACGAGGCGTTCCACCGCTTCCCCGGTGAGATCGCCTGCCTCATCACCGAGGCCTCGCCCGGCAACATGGGTGTCGTCCCGCCGCGCCCCGGTTTCAACGAGGGGCTGAAGGACGCCTGCCGGAAGAACGGCGCCCTCTACATCTCCGACGAGGTCATGACCGGCTTCCGGACCAGCCGCGCCGGGTGGTACGGCGTCGACGGGGTCAAGCCCGACCTCATGACCTTCGGCAAGGTGATGGGAGGCGGCTTCCCGGCCGCCGCCTTCGGCGGTCGCGCCGATGTGATGGCCCACCTCGCCCCGGCCGGACCCGTGTACCAGGCAGGCACCCTGTCCGGGAACCCGGTCGCCACCGCCGCGGGCCTCGCCCAGCTGCGGCTCCTCGACGAGGCCGCGTACGACACCGTCAACGCGGTCTCCGCGCAGATCCAGTCCCTCGTCACCGAGGCCCTCACCAAGGAAGGCGTCGCGCACCGGCTGCAGAACGCCTCCAACATGTTCTCCGTCTTCTTCACGGACCGGGAAGTGCGCAACTACGAGGACGCCAAGCGCCAGGAGTCCTTCCGCTTCACCGCCTTCTTCCACTCGATGCTGGCGCAGGGCGTCTATCTGCCGCCCTCGTCCTTCGAGTCCTGGTTCGTGTCCACGACCCACGACGAGCAGGCCGTCCAGCGGATCGCCGACGCCCTCCCGGCGGCGGCCCGAGCGGCGGCGGAGGCCACGGCGGCATGAGCGACGGCATCCACGACAACGACGGCGGCAGTGAGAACGACGGCGTGAACACCAGCGGGAACACGGGCGAGAGCAAGAGCGGCTACGTGAGCGACAGCGACGTCACCGTCGTCCACGTCCTGCGGCACGGCGAGGTCGCCAACCCGGACGGGATCCTCTACGGCCGTCTCGCCGGGTACCACCTCTCGGAGCTCGGGCGCCAGATGGCCGACCGGGTCGCCGAGCATCTCGCCTCCCGTGACGTGACGTACGTCTGCGCCTCCCCGCTGGAGCGGGCGCAGGAGACCGCGACGCCCATCGCCAAGGCGCACGGGCTGGACCTCGCGACCGACGCGCGGCTCATCGAGGCCGACAACGTCTTCCAGGGCAAGACCTTCGGGGTGGGGGACGGGGCCCTCAAGAAGCCGGAGAACTGGAAGCACCTCGTCAACCCCTTCAAGCCGTCCTGGGGCGAGCCGTACGTCGACCAGGTCATCCGCATGATGGGCGCGCTCGGCTCCGCCAAGGACGCCGCGCGGGGGCACGAGGCCGTGCTGGTCAGCCATCAGCTGCCGATCTGGATCGTGCGGAGCTATGTGGAGAAGCGGCGGCTGTGGCACGACCCGCGCAAGCGGCAGTGCACGCTCGCGTCCCTGACGAGCTTCACGTACCAGGGCGACAGGATCGTGTCCGTCGGCTACAGCGAGCCGGCCATCGACCTCGTCCCCGCCCATCTCCGCGCCGGTGCCAAGCCGGTGAAGGGGAAGGACAAGGCCTTCGGCGCCTAAGACACGTTTGTGACATTTGTTGCCAATCCTCCGTGATTCGGAGGAACCTCCCCGTTCGTCGCGCCCTCTGACTGGGTGACCACCACAGGAGCACGACGGACGGGGCAGCAATGCGCAACTTCAGCCGAAGGGGAGTCATCGGACTCGGTGCCGGAGCGGCCGCCGGCCTCGGACTCGCCGGGTGCGGCACCCTCACCTCGTCAGAGGGGTCGAACCATGCCGGAGGTTCCACGGACGGCGGGGACAACAAGCCCGGTGCCCAGGCCAACCGCGCCCGCCCCATAGGCGACGGCTCCACCTCCCACACCGGCAAGCAGCCGCACCAGCCGGGCAGGCCCGAGCCGCTGGAGCCGGGCCAGGAACCGCCGCAGTTCGTCATCTTCTCCTGGGACGGCGCCGGCGAGGTCGGCAACGGTCTCTTCCCGCGTTTCCTCGAACTCGCCAAGGAGCACGAGGCGCACATGACCTTCTTCCTCTCGGGGCTGTATCTGCTCCCCGAGAGCAAGAAGCGGCTCTACGAGCCCCCGAACAACCCGCGCGGTGCCTCCGACATCGGCTACCTCACCGACGAGCACATCAAGGCGACCCTGAAGAACGTCCGCCAGGCATGGCTCGACGGTCATGAGATAGGCACCCACTTCAACGGTCACTTCTGCGCCGGCACCGGCACCGTCGGCAACTGGACCGCGCAGCAGTGGCGCAGCGAGATCGACCAGGCCAAGGGCTTCGTCAAGGAGTGGCGGACCAACTCCGGGTGGACCGATCTGCCCTCGCTGCCCTTCGACTACGACAAGGAGCTCGTCGGCGGCCGCACGCCCTGCCTGCTCGGCCAGGACAACCTGCTGCCCACCGCCCGCGAGCTGGGCTGGCGGTACGACGCCTCCTCGCCCGGCGGTCGCCAGGTGTGGCCGCAGAAGAAGCAGGGGCTGTGGGATCTGCCGTTGCAGCAGATACCTTTCCCCGGACGTTCGTTCGAGGTCCTCTCCATGGACTACAACATGCTCGCCAACCAGTCGATCAACTCGACGAACGCGCCCAGCCACAACTACCCCGGCTGGCGCGAGCAGTCGGCGCAGGCGTACATCCAGGGATTCAAGCGGGCATACGAGACAAACCGCGCACCCTTCTTCATAGGCAACCACTTCGAGCAGTGGAACGGCGGCATCTACATGGACGCCGTCGAGGCCGCCTTCAAGCACATCGCGCGGGAGAAGGAGAAGGGCGCCGACGTCCGGCTCGTCTCCTTCCGGCAGTTCGTGGACTGGATGGACGTACAGAAGCCGGACATCCTCGACAAGTTGCGCACTCTGGAGGTCGGGCAGCAGCCCGTCGGCGGCTGGAAGACCTTCCTGAAGGGCGGCGGCCAGGGCGGCCAGAGCGGTCAGGGTGCCTCCACGGGCACACAGAACGCCGCCTGAAATGCGGGTCTACGCCCGAGAGGGGGGTGCCAAAGATCCCCGGAACGGGCATGCGAAACTTTTCACATGAGTGCCGCCAGTCGCGCCCGTAGCCGTACCGCCCTCTTCGCCACCGCCAGCGCCGCCGTCGCCGCGCTGACCCTGTCCGCGTGCAGTTCGGGCGGTACGTCCGGTGGCGGCGGTGACACCAACTTCGTCGCCGGCGGTAACGGCATCGACACCGTCGCCAAGGGCGAGCGGGCGGTGGCGCCGGTCCTGTCCGGCGAGACCATCGACGGCAAGCAGCTCACCACCGCCGCCACCAAGGGCAAGATCCTCGTCATCAACGTATGGGGATCGTGGTGCCCGCCGTGCCGGGCCGAGGCGGAGAGCTTCCAGACCGTCTACACGGACGTCAAGGACCAGGGCGTCGAGTTCGTCGGCATCAACACCCGGGACACCAGCACCACCCCCGCGAAGGCCTTCGAGAAGGAGTTCGGGATCACCTACCCGAGCCTCTACGACCCCACGGGCAAGCAGATGCTCCGCTTCAAGAAGGGCACGCTCAACCCGCAGGCGATCCCCTCCACGCTCGTCATCGACCGGCAGGGCAAGCTGGCCGCGCGTGCGCTGACGCCCATCGGCGAGGAAACCCTGCGCAGCATGATCAAGCCCGTCCTCGCGGAGAAGTGACGTGAGCGCACTGTCCACGCTCGCCGAGGCCGCGGGCCCGAACCAGACGGTGATGAGCGGCGCCCTGCTGGTCGCGCTGCCCGTCGCGCTGCTCGGCGGCCTCGTCTCCTTCTTCTCCCCCTGCGTCCTGCCGCTGGTCCCCGGCTACCTCTCCTATGTCACCGGAGTCACCGGTACCGACCTGGCCGAGGCCCGGCGCGGACGGATGGTCGCGGGCGCCTCCCTGTTCGTGCTCGGCTTCACCGCCGTGTTCGTCTCCAGCGGAGCCCTGTTCGGCTACTTCGGTGACAACCTCCAGGCGCACAGGGAAATCCTGTCCAAGGTGCTGGGCGTGCTCATGATCGCCATGGGCGTCTTCTTCATGGGCCTGATGCCCTGGATGACCCAGCGCGAGTTCCGCCTGCACAAGCGGCCCGTGACCGGGCTGGTCGGCGCGCCCTTCCTCGGCGCGCTGTTCGGGATCGGCTGGACGCCCTGTATCGGCCCGACGCTGACCTCGGTGATCGCGCTCTCCTACAACGAGGCGAGCGCGGGCCGCGGCGCCCTGCTCACCGTCGCCTACTGCCTGGGCCTCGGCATCCCCTTCGTGCTCGCTGCCGTAGCCTTCCGCAAGGCCCTCGGCGCCTTCGCCTGGGTCAAGCGCCACTACGTCTGGGTGATGCGCATCGGCGGCACGATGATGATCGTCACCGGTGTGCTGCTGCTGACCGGCGCGTGGGACCGCATCGTGCAGGAGATGCAGGTCTGGTCCAACGGCTTCACTGTGGGGATCTGATCGATGAGCAACACGACCGACAAGGCCGCCCCCGAGGGCCAGGACCAGGACCTGGACGCCGCCGGCTCCCAGCTCTCCACCGTTCCCACCGAGGACGCGCCCTACCTGCCGTCCCTCGGCGTCATCGGCTGGGCCCGCTGGTTCTGGCGGCAGCTCACCTCGATGCGGGTCGCGCTGCTGCTGCTCCTGCTGCTGTCGCTCGGCGCGATCCCCGGCTCGCTCATCCCGCAGACCGGCATCGACGAGACGAAGGTCGCCGCGTTCCGCAAGTCCCACGAGACGCTCGCGCCGGTCTACGACAAGCTCGGCCTCTTCCACGTCTACAGCTCGGTGTGGTTCTCCGCGATCTACATCCTGCTGTTCGTCTCCCTCATCGGCTGCATCGTCCCGCGGACCTGGCAGTTCGTCGGCCAGCTGCGCGGCCGCCCGCCGGGCGCACCGAAGCGCCTGACCCGGCTGCCCGCCTACACCACCTGGCGCACCGGGGCCGAGCCCGAGCAGGTCAGGGAGGCCGCGCTCGCCCTGCTGAAGAAGCGCCGCTTCCGCGCCCACCTCTCCGGTGACGCCGTCGCCGCCGAGAAGGGCTATCTGCGCGAGGTCGGCAACCTCGCCTTCCACATCGCGCTGATCGTGATGCTGATCGCCTTCGCCTGGGGCCAGCTGTTCAAGTCCGAGGGCAACAAGCTGGTCGTCGAGGGCGACGGGTTCTCCAACACCCTCACCCAGTACGACGACTTCAAGTCCGGCAGCCTCTTCACCCAGGACGACCTGGACCCGTTCAGCTTCAGGCTGAAGAACTTCAAGGGCACCTACGAGGCCAGCGGTCCCAACCGCGGCACCCCGCGCACCTATGAGGCCGACCTCACCTACAGCGTGGGCGCGGACGGCAAGGACGAGAAGACCACCGTCAAGGTCAACGAGCCGCTGGAGATCGGCGACTCGAAGGTCTACCTCGTCAGCCACGGCTACGCCCCCGTCATCACGGTGCGCGACGGCAGGGGCGAGGTCGTCTTCCAGGACGCCGTGCCCCTCCTGCCGCTCGACGGCAACGTCACCTCCACCGGCGCGATCAAGGTCATGGACGGCTACCGCGACGCCAAGGGCAAGTGGGACCAGCTCGGCTTCCAGGCCTTCTTCCTGCCCTCCTACGTCAAGGGCAACGAGCTCGCCTCGCAGTTCCCGGCACTGCTGAACCCCGTGCTGAACCTGGAGGCCTACCACGGCAGCCTCGGTGTCAACGCCGGGCTCCCGCAGAGCGTGTACCAGCTCAACAAGGAGAAGCTGAAGGGCTTCAAGGACTCCAAGGGCGAGCAGCTCCGCGAGAACCTCAAGCCCGGCGAGACCATGAAGCTCCCGAACGGCGCCGGCACGGTCACCTTCGAGAAGGAGATCAAGGAGTGGGCCGGCTTCCAGGTCGCCCGCCAGCCCGCCAGCGGCTGGGCGCTCGCCGGAAGTCTCGCCGCGATCTTCGGCCTCGCCGCCTCCCTCTTCATCCAGCGCCGTCGCGTGTGGGTGCGGGCCACCACCGGTGCCGACGGCGTCACGGTCGTCGAGATGGCCGGCCTCGGCCGCAGCGAGTCCGCCAAGGTGCCCGAGGAGCTCGGCGACCTCGCCGGGATCCTGTACGAACAGGCGCCGGGCGCGCCCGACGGCACGGGGGCGGAGCCGGACGGTGTGTCCGACTCCGACGCCGCAGCTGCCGAAGGGGCTGAGAATTGAGTCCTCTCCCTCGCGGATCCAAGGAGATTCCTGGCTCACGCCGCCCCACGAACCAGTGGCCCGCCAGGTCTTCCACGATCAACACCAGCCGGGTTGAAACCAGCCCGGTAACACGACCGCAAGCTTCCTGCAGACTTCACCTCCCGACCGCAAGTCGCCGGGATATTCACCCGAAGGAGTGCTGAGGTGACTCTCGCCGCCGCAACCGATCTGGCCGCCGCCACCAACGAAAACCTGGCGAACATCAGCAACACGCTGATCTACTCGTCGATGGCCGTCTACACCCTGGCCTTCTTCGCGTACATCGCCGAATGGCTCCTCGGCAGCCGCAGCAAGGTCGGCCGCACAGCCGCCGCGCTCACCTCGGCGAAGGCCAAGCAGGCCGACGCGCCCGCCGTCACCGTGCAGAAGGGCGGCTCGACCGCCGTACTGGAGCGGCCGAAGGTCGTCGTGCGGGCCGCGGCCGGTCAGCGGGACGTGCCGGACGGGCCCGGGGCACACGGCGGGGACGCGCAGGGCGACCTGTACGGGCGTATCGCCATCTCCCTCACCGTCCTCGCCTTCCTGATCGAGTTCGGTGGTGTGCTCGCTCGGGCTCTGTCGGTGGAGCGGGCGCCGTGGGGCAACATGTACGAGTTCAACATCACCTTCTCCACGGTCGCCGTCGGTGTGTACCTCGCGCTGCTCGCGCTGAAGAAGAACGTGCGCTGGCTCGGGCTGTTCCTGATCACCACGGTCCTCCTCGATCTCGGCCTCGCCGTCACCGTCCTGTACACCGCGAGTGACCAGCTGGTTCCCGCCCTTCACTCGTACTGGCTGTACATCCACGTCTCCACCGCGATCTTCTGCGGCGCGGTGTTCTACGTCGGCGCCGTCTCCACGATGCTCTACCTCTTCAAGGACTCCTACGAGAACAAGCTGGCGAACGGCGGCACCCCCGGCCGTTTCGCCAACTCCGTCCTCGACCGGCTGCCCGCCTCGGCGTCCCTCGACAAGTTCTCCTACCGGGTCAACGCCGCCGTCTTCCCGCTGTGGACGTTCACGATCATCGCGGGCGCCATCTGGGCGGGCGACGCCTGGGGCCGCTACTGGGGCTGGGACCCCAAGGAGACCTGGTCCTTCATCACCTGGGTCGCCTACGCCTGCTACCTGCACGCCCGCGCCACGGCCGGCTGGAAGGGCCGCAAGGCCGCCTACCTGGCCCTGATCGCCTTCGGCTGCTGGCTGTTCAACTACTACGGCGTCAACATCTTCGTCTCCGGCAAGCACTCCTACGCCGGGGTGTAGGTCCTTCGCCGGGGCGCGGACCCGGCAGCGGGGTGCGTTTCGTGCCCGGCGGGGTCAGGCTGGTGTCATGACCGGTTCGGTGGAACAGGGCATCAGCCAGACCCACGGGAACACGCACATCCTGCACTTCCTGGTGCGGCTTCCCCAGGCGGCGGAGACGGTCTGGCCCGCGCTGACCACCCCGGAGGGGCTCGCGTCCTGGTTCACGCCCGCCGACGTGCTGGAACCCCGGCTCAGGGGTGCCGTCACGCTGCGTGACGTCGGGGCCGGTCAGATCACCGCGTGGGACGTGGAGCGGGTCGCCGAGTACACGGTGGGGGCCGGCGGCCGGATCAGGTTCCATCTGGAGCGGGACGGGGACGAGGGCAGCATCCTGCGCTTCACCCGCGAGTTCCAGGGCGCCCAGGGCGGGGAGGAGTCGGAACCTCGTTGGCGGGCCCGCTTCGAGCGGCTGATCGGCGTACTCAGTCGACGGTGATCGAGTCCAGCTTCGCCCGCAGGTACACATGCGAGTCGACCGGCTCGTACGCCACCCGCCCCACCGGAGCCGGCACGGACTCCACGCGGGTGCCGGGCGTGCACTCCCCGAAGTAGACGAGGGACATCAGCTCCTCGGCCGGCGCGTCCGCGGGCGGCGGCAGCACCCGGTGCCGGCCCGAACGCCACCGGTCACCCGTCCAACGGGCCATCAGGTCCCCGATGTTGATGGTGAACGCGTCCGGGTCGAAGGGCGCGTCCTCCCATCCGCCCTCGTCCGTGTAGACCTGGAGCCCGCCCTTCCCCGCCTGCCGGTCGAGGATCGTCACGGTGCCGAAGTCGGTGTGCGGCCCGATGCGGAACTGCCCGGGCTCCGGAGCGCCGGTCACCTCCGCCCCCGGATACCAGTTGATGTTGAAGCCGTACGTCGGGTGGTCCATGTGCCGCGCGAAGAAGTCGGGTTCGAGACCGAGGGCCTCACCGAGCAGGGAGAGGAGCTGGTTCTCCAGCTCACCCATGCGCGCGAGGTACTCCTCGCACAGCGACCGGAGTTCGGGCGTCTGGGTCGGCCAGACGTTCGGCGCGTACCACTCGGCGTTGACCACCGGGTCCGCGAAGGGCTCGTGCGTCGCGAAGGTGAGCGACTCCTTCAGGTCCGGCGGGGTCTCGGTGCCCTCCGCGTACCCGTTGGCCTCGGCCCCGGGGCCGAGCCAGCCGCGGCCGCCGACCTTCGCCTCGTACGCCTGCTTGACCTCGACGGGGAGCGTGAAGAAGGCGCGGGCGGCCGTGCGGATGCGGGAGCGCAGGGACGGGTCCACGCCGTGGCCGGTGACCAGGAGGAATCCGGCGGTCTGGAGGGCCTCGTCGACGGTGCGGGCGATGGCCCGGCGGGCCTCCGCGTCGCCGTCGAGCCAGGGCCGCAGGTCGATCGTGGGAATGCGGGGGGTGTGGGGGGCGTGGGGGTGGTCACTCACCGATGTCCTCGTTCCACAGTGCCGGATTGTTCCTGATGAAGTCGCGCATCATCCCGACGCACTCGGGATCGTCCACCAGCACGATCTCGACGCCGTGCTCGGCCAGCCAGTCGTGCCCGCCGTGGAAGGTGACCGCCTCGCCGATCACCACCCGGGAGATGCCGAACTGCCGGACCAGACCGGAGCAGTACCAGCAGGGCGAGAGGGTGGTCACCATGGTCGTGCCGCGGTACGACCGCTGCCGCCCCGCGGCCCGGAAGGCGGCCGTCTCCGCGTGCATGGACGGGTCGCCGTCCTGGACGCGCCGGTTGTGGCCGCTCCCGAGGAGGGCCCCGTCGGAGCCGTAGAGGGCGGCACCGATCGGGATGCCGCCGTCGCGGAGCCCGGCGCGGGCCTCCGTGACGGCGGTGGCCAGCCACGTCCGGGCCGTCGTCCGATCCAGGAACTCCATGCCTACGACTCTCCTGCGCTCGAAACACGAGGGGCTCCGAGCGGAATGTACCCACGCCGCAGGCCCGACGTGCCTCAGCGGCGGCGCGTCACCCGGCCCTCACTGGCCGCCGAGCAGTCCGAGAACCCTGTTGACCGCCTCCAGGACCGGCTGGCCCACCGCGCCCACCGTCGCGGCGATACCGGCGATGGCCATCAGGGCGCGGTGCCGGTCCTGCGGTGCCGCGTCGGCGTCGGCGCTGAGGACCGGCAGGGAGTCGTCGATGGTCCGGGCGCTCGCGGCCGGCACCTCGCCGCGCAGCAGCTCGATCAGCCGCCGCAGCTCCTCGAGCGCCTCTTGCAGGGCGGGGGCCGCCGCGGGGTCGGCGGCGGCCTGGTTCTTGACGATGCCGGTGTTTCCCATGCCGCCGTGCATGGTCACGTTGTCGCCGAAGAAGTAGTTGTCGCCGCTCATGCGTGCGCCACCCCCACGTTGCCCGTGCCGCCGTACATGTTGACGTTGTCTCCGAAGTAGTAGTTGCGGGGATTGACCATGAGCCGGTCCACCCTGACCTGGAACTCCACCTCGGGGTTCTCGATCGCCTGCACGATCGAGCCGACGAGCTGGTCCAGTTGGCGGGGGTCGGCGCTCGTGACCATGGCGATGGACGGACCGGCCGTCTCGACGGCCAGGACGTACCGCGAGGGCGCGGAGAGGACGGCCACCAGCTCCACCACGCTGAAGGCCAGCGCGGCCAGCGAGCCCAGCCAGACGAACGTGAGGATCGTGCCCGCCGCGCTCTCGTTCGCGATGCTGGTGATTCCGCCGAGGATGGTCAGGGCGAACGCCACCGACAGGATGATCCCCACGCGCTTGAGGAAGAGCACGGTGGCTTCCTTGCGTCTGGGGGTGAGCGTGTACGTGTACACCCGTGTGACGTTCTCCAGCGGATACGCGGCTCCGTCGACCCAGAGCAGCCGCTTGCCCACCCGCAGGTCGACCGCGGTCACCGCCCGCGGCGGTACCGCGGGCGGCGGCGGTATGTCGTGGTGTCCGGGCGGTTCTGTTCTCTCCATCGGTCCCCCTGAGGTCACTGCCTGATGGCCATTAACTACTCAAGGTGGCGCCTGGGGCAAGCGAGTATCCGGGGTCAACTGTGAGGCTGTCGTGGAGAGTTGAGGCAGAGGAGGAGAGGGCGGACGGTGAGGGGCCCGCCCGTCAGGGCTCGTCGCGCTTCGGGTCGTCGCCCTGCTTCTTGTCGTCGTCCTCGTCCAGGGACTTCAGGAACTCGGGGTTGTCGTCGGGGGCGACCCACTGCTGACGCCGCCGCTGGTCCCGTACGCCGGACCAGCCCTCGGCGGCAGGGCTGCGCTTCTTGCCCGCGATGAGCCAGGAGATCGAGCCGACCAGCGGGAACACCAGCACGAGGATCGCCCACAGCGGCTTGGGCATGTGGCGGATGTCGTCCTCCTTCGTGCTGATGCAGTCGATGAACGCGTACACGCTCAGCGCCAGTGGCACGAGGAACATCAGCACCCGGAGCATGGGTCCTCTCAAGCGAAGCAGTCGTCCGAAACAGTCGGCGGGGCCGGGGGCGCGGCCCCCGGGTTCAGGGCCAGGGTAGCCGCTCGGGGATACTTGACCCCATGGCTTACGACGATCTTCGTTCCCTGCTCAGGGCACTGGAACGCGAAGGCGACCTCAAGCGTGTCAAGGCTGAGGTCGATCCGTATCTGGAGGTCGGGGAGATCGTCGACCGCGTGCAGAAGTCCGGCGGTCCCGCGCTGCTCTTCGAGAACGTGAAGGGCTCCTCGATGCCCCTCGCGATGAACGTCTTCGGGACCGACCGGCGGCTGCTCAAGGCCCTCGGCCTGAAGTCGTACGGCGACATCTCGGACAAGATCGGCGGGCTGCTCAGGCCCGAGCTGCCGCACGGCTTCGTCGGCGTCCGCGAGGCCTTCGGGAAGCTCGGTGCGATGACGCACGTACCGCCGAAGAAGGTGAAGTCCGACAGCGCGCCGGTGCAGGAGGTCGTACTGCACGGCGACGAGGTCGACCTGGAGCGGCTGCCGGCGCTGTTCACCTGGCCCAAGGACGGCGGCTCCTTCTTCAACCTGGGGCTCACGCACACCAAGGACCCGGAGTCCGGCGTACGGAACCTGGGGCTGTACCGCCTCCAGCGCCACGACAGGCGCACCATCGGCATGCACTGGCAGATCCACAAGGACAGCCGGAACCACTACCAGGTCGCGGCGAGGAGGGGTGAGCGGCTGCCGGTCGCGATCGCCTTCGGGTGTCCGCCCGCCGTGACGTACGCCTCCACCGCGCCGCTTCCCGGTGACATCGACGAGTACCTTTTCGCCGGGTTCGTCGCGGGCAAGCGGATCGAGATGGTGGACTGCAAGACGGTGCCGTTGCAGGTGCCGGCGCAGGCGGAGGTCGTCCTTGAGGGGTGGCTGGAGCCCGGCGAGATGCTGCCGGAGGGGCCGTTCGGCGACCACACCGGCTTCTACACGCCGCAGGAGCCCTTCCCCGCGCTGAAGATCGACTGTGTGACGATGCGCCGGCGACCGCTGCTCCAGTCGATCGTCGTGGGCCGGCCTCCCACGGAGGACGGACCCCTGGGCCGTGCGACGGAGCGTTTCTTCCTGCCGCTGCTCAAGATCATCGTCCCGGACATCGTGGACTACCACCTGCCCGAATCCGGCGGCTTCCACAACTGCGCGATCGTCTCGATCGACAAGAAGTACCCCAAGCACGCGCAGAAGACGATGCACGCGATCTGGGGCGCCCACATGATGTCCCTGACCAAGCTGATCGTGGTCGTCGACTCCGACTGCGACGTGCACGATCTCCACGAGGTCTCCTGGCGGGCGCTCGGCAACACGGACTACGCCCGTGACCTCACGGTCGTCGAAGGCCCCGTCGACCATCTCGACCACGCCTCCTACCAGCAGTTCTGGGGCGGCAAGGCGGGCATCGACGCGACGAAGAAGTGGCCCGAGGAGGGCTACACCCGCGACGGCGGCTGGCCCGACATGGTGGAGTCCGACCCCGAGACGGCGGCGAAGGTCGACCGTCGCTGGAAGGAGTACGGCCTGTGAGCAGCGCCTCCGCCGCGATTCCGCAGCCCGGACGCACGAAGGCGTTCCTCCGCCTCGTCATGATCGAGCACTCGGTGTTCGCGCTGCCCTTCGCGTACATCGCCGCGCTCACCGCGATGTTCCAGGTGGACCGGAACATCCACTGGGGCCGGCTGCTCCTGGTGACGATCTGCATGGTCGGCCTGCGCACCTTCGCGATGGCCGTGAACCGGATCATCGACCGCGAGATCGACGCGCGAAACCCCCGCACCGCGCACCGCGAACTGGTGACCGGCGCGATGTCCGTCCGCCACGCCTGGACCGGCGCCCTGATCGCCCTGGTGATCTTCCTGGGCGCGGCGGCCCTGCTGAACCCCCTCTGCCTGGCCCTCGCCCCCATCGCGGTGATCCCGATGGTGGTCTACCCCTACGGCAAACGGTTCACGAACTACCCCCAGGCGATCCTCGGCCTCGCCCAGGCGATGGGCCCGGTCGGCGGCTGGCTGGCCATCACCGGCACCTGGTCCTGGGACGCGGTGATCCTCGGCCTGGCGGTCGGCGTCTGGATCGGCGGCTTCGACCTGATCTACGCCTGCCAGGACGTCGACACCGACCGCGAGACCGGCGTCATGTCGGTCCCGGCCCGCTTCGGCATCCCGGCGACGATCTGGGCCGCGCGGGTCTGCCACACGGTCACCACGGCCCTGTTCGTCTGGTACGCCCTCGCCACGGACGCGGGCGCGTTCTTCTGGCTGGGCCTGCTGATCGTGGCCGGCGCGTTCGGGTACGAGCACTCGATCGTGCGGCCGCATGACCTGTCGCGTCTGAACAGGGCGTTCTTCAGCGTCAACGGGTTCATCGGGATCGCCCTGTTCGTGTGTGCGCTGCTGGATCTGCTGGCCCGGGGCCTGACCGTGTGAGAGAACCTTGCGGAACCCAAGACGCGGACCGGTCCTGAGCATCGCCCCGCCCGCCGGTAGGCTCGGGGTGTGAACGCAGGAGAAACGCAGCGCGTGCCTTGGATCGTGGGGGTTTCGGGGGCGTCCGGTACGCCATACGCCGCCGCGGTGCTGCGCGCGCTCCTCGCCGCCGGGGAGAGCGTCGACCTGGTCGTCAGCCGGGCCTCGCGGCTCACCCTGCTCGACGAGACGGGGATCCCGTTCCGCGACGCCCACTGGGAGGCCGACCTGCGGGAATGGCTGTCCCGCGGGGCCGACGGCAAGCCCGGGACCTTCCATGTCGACCTCGCCGGCGTACGGCACTGGAGCGCGGGGGACCTCGCGGCCGGGCCGTCGTCCGGGTCGTACCCCGTCAAGGGCATGCTGATCGTGCCCGCGTCGACGGCCTGTGTCGCGGGAGTCGCGCTGGGGCTGTCCAAGGATCTCCTGCAGCGAGCGGCGGGTGTCACCCTGAAGGAGCGCCGCAAGCTGGTCGTGGCCGTCCGGGAGACCCCGCTGAACGGCCAGACCCTCCGCCATCTCGTCACGCTGGACGACGCCGGCGCGAGCGTCGTACCGGCGTCGCCGGGCTTCTACGCGGGCGCGACCCACATCCAGGACCTGGTGGACTTCGTCGCCGGGCGGGTGCTGGACGCGGCGGGCGTCGAGCACGGGCTGTACCGGCGGTGGCAGGGCGAGCTGGGGAACGGCACATAGAGCACGTCACGCACGTCGCAGTACCTCTCATCACTTCTGGAACTCTTCAGCGGAAGGCTTCGAATCGCATGGACGCGGTGGACAGGCAGCTCATCCAGGCCCTGAGAGAGAACGGCCGGGCCTCCTACGCGGAGCTGGGACGCCTCGTCGGACTGTCGGGGCCCAGCGTCACCGACCGCATCAACCGGCTGGAGGCGGCCGGTGTCATCACCGGCTACCGCGCCACCGTCGACGCCGCCTCGCTCGGCCTCGGCGTCACCGCGCTGATCGGCATCTCGCTCTCCGACGCCACCGACCACGAGGACGTGGCGAACCGCCTGCGGGACCTGGGCGAGATCGAGGACTGCTGGTTCATCGCGGGCGACGACTCGTACATGCTCAAGGTGCGTGCCGCCGACGTGGACGGCCTGGAGAAGATCATCCGACGGCTCAGCGGCACCGTGGGCGTCTCCCGGACCCGTACGACGATCGTGCTCTCCACCAAGTGGGAGAACCGCGTCGGAGAGCTGCCGGAAGAGGAGTAGGAGCGAAGCGCCGTATGGGGGTCCCTCCGCCCGAAAGGTGGCGGAGTACGGTTGACGAAGTCTGTCTGAGAGAGGTGCACGCATGGACGTCGGGCTCAAGCGCGAGCTGGAGGAGAAGGTCCGCTCCGGTGAGCGACTGTCCCGCGAGGACGGCATCGCGCTGTACGAGTCGGACGACCTGGCCTGGCTCGGCGGCCTCGCGCACGAGGTGCGCACCCGCAAGAACGGCGACGTCGTCCACTTCAACGTCAACCGCCACCTCAACATGACCAACGTCTGTACGGCCTCCTGCGCGTACTGCTCCTTCCAGCGCAAGCCGGGGGAGAAGGACGCGTACACGATGCGCATCGAGGAGGCCGTCAAGCTCGCCAAGGCGATGGAGTCGGACAACCTCACCGAGCTGCACATCGTCAACGGTCTGCACCCGAACCTCCCCTGGCGCTACTACCCGCGCTCGCTGCGGGAGCTGAAGGCCGCCCTCCCGAACGTCTCGCTGAAGGCATTCACGGCGACCGAGATCCACCACTTCGAGACGATCAGCGGGCTGTCGGCGTCCGAGATCCTCGACGAGCTGATCGACGCGGGCCTGGAGTCGCTGACCGGCGGTGGCGCCGAGATCTTCGACTGGGAGGTCCGTCAGCACATCGTGGACCACCGCACCCACTGGGAGGACTGGTCCCGCATCCACCGCCTGGCGCACGAGAAGGGTCTGAAGACCCCGTGCACCATGCTCTACGGGCACATCGAGGAGCCGCGGCACAGGGTGGACCACGTCCTGCGGCTGCGCGAACTCCAGGACGAGACGGGCGGCTTCCAGGTCTTCATCCCGCTGCGCTACCAGCACGACTTCGTCGACATGCAGGACGGCAAGGTACGCAACCGCCTCCAGGCGCGCACGCAGATGGCGACCGGCGCGGAGGCCCTCAAGACCTTCGCCGTGTCGCGGCTGTTGTTCGACAACGTCCCGCACGTCAAGGTCTTCTGGGTGATGCACGGCGTCCAGACCGCCCAACTGGCCCTCCAGCACGGCGCCGACGACATGGACGGCTCGGTCGTCGAGTACAAGATCACGCATGACGCCGACAACTACGGCACGCCGAGCAAGCTCACCCGCGAGGATCTGCTGGACCTGATCCGCGACGCCGGGTTCCGTCCGGTGGAGCGGAACACGCGCTACGAGATCATCCGGGAGTACGACGGTGCGGACCCGCTGCGCCGCGAGTCCCCCCAGCCGATGCGGGTGTGATTCCCCGGGGCGGGGCCGTGGTACTCGTCCGCCATGGTGAGCACCAGGACACCTGAGGACGCCTACACCGCCGAACCCTTCCTCCCGGAACGCGGCGGCCTCCCCGCTCTGCGCCGTGCCGCCGCCGAGTGCCGGGGCTGCCCCCTGCACGCGGACGCCACGCAGACCGTGTTCGGCGCCGGGACGGCGAACGCCCGCCTCATGCTCGTGGGCGAACAACCCGGCGACCAGGAGGACCGGCAGGGCAAGCCCTTCGTGGGCCCTGCCGGGAGGCTGCTCGACCGGGCCCTCGCGCAGGCCGGCATCGACCCCGCCGACGCCTACGTCACGAACGCCGTCAAGCACTTCGAGTTCACCCGTGCCGAGCCCCGCAAGCGCCGTATCCACAAGGCGCCCACCCTCCGCGAGATGACGGCGTGCGGTCCCTGGCCGGCCGCCGAGCCGGCTGTCGTGGAGCCCGAGCTGATCGTGCTCCTGGGCGCGAGCGCGGGCAAGGCGCTGCTGGGGTCGTCGTTCCGGGTCGGGGAGGTGCGCGGGGCGGTGCTGGAGCGGGAGATCCACGGTCGGCGGGAGAAGCTGGTGGCGACGGTGCATCCGTCGTCGGTGCTGCGGGCTCAGGACGACGCCGGCCGGAAGGCGGCGTACGACGGTCTGGTCTCCGACCTCGAAGTGGCGGCGCGAGCCCTTTCGTAATGGCTACGATGGCTCGGTGTCCCTTACTTTCACACTCGACCCGGCCGTCACTCCCGCCCTGCGCGACGGCATCCTCGACCTGTGGACCGACGTCTCCAACGCGGGCGGAGCCGTCGGCTTCGTGCCGCCCGTGACCCGGGAGGCGGTCCGGCCGACGCTGGTGCAGCACTTCGCGGCGATGGCCGAGGGGCGCACCCGGCTGCTCGTCGGGCACGACGCGACGGGCGAGGTGGCGGCGACGGCCTTCTTCACCTTCAACACGCACCGGCTGATGACGCACTGGGTGTGGCTGTACACGGTGATGGTGCACCCCCGGCACCAGGGCAAGGGCTACGGCCGCGACCTGCTGACCTCCGCCGAGCAGGCGGCCCGCACCTTCGACGGCATCGAGGCGGTACGGCTCACCTGCCGCGGCGGCCTCGGCCTGGAGCGCTTCTACGGCGCCTGCGGCTACAAGGAGGTCGGCCGGATCCCGGCCGCCATCAGGGTCGCGCCGGGTGACGACCGGGACGACGTGATCATGCTGCTGCCGCTCGGCTGACCCCCCTGCAAGATCGAGGGCCGTGCGTGCTTCACTGGACAGTGGCCCTTTTTGGAATCGGAAGAGTGGATTGAGATGCTCCGCTACACACTGATGCGCCTCGGAATCTTCGCGGGCTGCCTCGTGGTCGTCTGGGGCCTCGTCTACTCCGGCGTCGCCCCGCGCGGCCTCGGCGCTTCCAACGGCATGTGGGTCATCCTGCTCGCCCTGGTGGTCTCGGCCCCCATCAGCTTCGTCGTCCTGCGCAAGGAGCGCGACCGCGCCTCCGAGCAGATCGTCCAGAAGGTCGACCGGGTGAAGGCCAACCTGGAGGCCAACCGCAGCCAGGAGGACGACGTGGCCGAGGAGCCGGCCGGGGCACAGGGCCAGGCCTCCTAGCCGCACCACCGCCACATCCCCGCCGCGCTACCGCTGGGTAACGGTCCCGGGGCACCCCCTTACTCTTGGCCGATCACATGATGTGGGATGGCTGAAACAACGTAAGGGGGGAACCGTGGCACGAGCGCGCGCGAAACAAGGCGCACGACGCGTGGCCGAGGCCGTCGCATCCGGCACCGATCCGCGGACGGCCGCGCAGGAGGAACTGCAGCGGCAGGTCGGCGGACGCGGGACACGGGCGGACGGCGGCGAGGGGTACGACGCGCAGGGCCAGGGCATCGACCCGGCCGACTTCCCGGCCGCCCGCGAACAGGGTGGCTCCACCTCCACCGTCATGCGGCAGAAGACGGTGCCGCTGGACGAGGCCGGGGAGGCGCTCGGCCGCAGCGAGCAGGTGCGCGAGGGCGGCGAGACCGTGCACGCCATCTGCCCGATGGTCATCCCCAAGGGCCGCTCGATCTTCTCCATGCTGCCCGTGCTGATGCTGCTCGTGCTGAGCGTGGTGGGCGCCGCCATCGTGGGAGCGTCCGGCGCCGACGTGCTGACCAACCCCCTGTTCGGCGTGCACTCCTGGGTCATCTCCGTGCTCGCCGCCGCGTTCGTGTGGTGGCGTCAGGGCATGGTCATGGTGCCGGACGGCTGCCAGGCGATGATCACCCGCTTCGGCAAGCTGGAGAAGGTCGTCGGCCCGGGCCGGATCGTGCTGCTGAGCCCGTGGAAGCGGGTGTCGTACATCGTCAACACCACGATCGAGTACCCGTTCAACGCGCCGGTGCGCGAGGCACCGACCAAGGGCGGCGTGAAGGCGTCGATCGACCTGTTCATCCAGTTCCGGATCAGCGACCCGACCGAGTTCGTCTACACACTGGGCGCGGTGCGCGGCTTCGAGGAGAAGCTGAGCAACGCGGTGAGCGAGACGATCCGCACCCTGGTCTACGAGCAGGAGGCCGCCGGTATCTACGACATGGTCGGCGAGGACACCGGACGCCTGCTGGACCTGCTCAACCAGCAGTTCCGCCCGGCCGTCGAGCTGACCAACGCCAACATCACCCACGCCGAGCCCTCCGACCAGCGCTACCGCATGGACCTGGCGGCGCCCGAGATGGTGCGGGTGGCCAAGGAGGCGTACACGCACGAGTACGCGCTCCAGCTCCGCAAGGAGCAGGACGAGGGCGACCTCACCCGCGAACTCGCCTCCAGCCTGGAGACGCTCTCCGCGATCCAGGCCGACATCGCCCAGTACCAGGCGCAGATGGACACCGCCGTGGAGCGCGAGACCAACCGCGCCGAGGCCCTCGCCCGCCAGCGCTATGTGCAGGCCGAGTCGGAGGCGAAGGCCAACGCGGCCCTGCTGGAGGCGCAGGCCCTCGACATCCGCGCGGTGACCGCCGCGGAGGCGCCGGAGATCCTGGAGTACCGCTACCAGCAGCAGGTGCTGGACACCCTGGAGCAGGTCGCCGACCATCTGCCGCGCCTGGTGCGCATCGGTGGTTCGGCGGACGCGGGCATCGACTTCCTGGAGCTGGCCCGCGAGCTGGTCGGCGAGCGCGGCACGGAACTGTTCACCGACGAGGACATGGCCGCCGTCCGGGGGCGTCTCGGCGAGGTGTCCGCGCGGATCGCCGCACGCGAGACGGAGATCGGTGCGCTGCTGGCCGCCGAGCGGCCGACGGTGCCGCAGGTGCCCGAACAGCCCGGCGCGACCGACGGCGTCCCCGGCTCCGACAGCTCCATCAGCTCTGACGTCTCCGAGGGGGCCGACCAGTGAGCACCGCCCGTTCCTCCCACCGCCGGTCGGTCATCTCCGAGAAGGTCGCCCCCTGGAGCGACATCGCGCGGCTGCTGCGCGGCGGCGAGGCCGACACCCTGATCCCGGTGATCATCCCCCGCCACCGGCGCCGACTGTGGTGGATGCTGCCGCTGTGGCTCGGCGTCTACGCCCTGTTCATGGGCGTGATGCTGACGCTGGGCGCGGCGGACTCCGAGTCGCTCGCCGGTGACCTCGCCTACGGCACCCTCGCCACCCTGTCCTACGTCGGCGGCGTCGTGCTGCTGCTGATCGGCGCGCTGTGGTGGTGGCGCTCCTCGATCGTCGAGATCGAGCAGGGCACCAACGGTGTGCTGACCCGCTACGGCGCGGTCGTCCGCACCCTGGACGCCGGCCGCCACTACCTGTGGCACCCGTGGTCCCGGGTCGACTTCGTGGTCGACACGGCCACCGAGATCCCGTACTCCGCACCGGTGATGGCCTGCCCCACGCAGGAGAACGTGCCGCTGCGCTCCATCGAGTTCTTCCTGAAGTTCCGCATCACCGACGCCGTGCTGTTCGTCCG
This sequence comes from Streptomyces sp. NPDC057623, assembly GCF_042800355.1. Taxonomy (NCBI): domain Bacteria; kingdom Bacillati; phylum Actinomycetota; class Actinomycetes; order Kitasatosporales; family Streptomycetaceae; genus Streptomyces; species Streptomyces sp. NPDC057623. The sequence goes on along the minus strand of NZ_JBHVGZ010000001.1, from coordinate 420,925 downwards.
CACGATCGGCGCGGGCAACTTCGACCTGGTGCTCTCCAGCGCCGTACAGGACGCGATCCGGCAGCGGGCGCGGAAGATGCGCACCGAGCGGGCGTACGACCTGCGCGGTTCGGACGTGGCCGACATGCAGGAGCTGCTCAACCGCCAGCTCTCCGGTTACGGCGTGCGCATCACCGGCTCCAACATCCCGGACGTGCAGCTGCCGGCGCAGTACCAGCAGCACCTGTCGACCCGGGAGCGGGTCGCCAAGGAGCGCACGGCGTACGACCAGGAGTGGGGGCTCATCCGCAAGCGCCGCATCGACCAGCTGGGCATGGACATCGAGCGGGCCAAGAAGGTACGGGACGCCCGGATCGTCGAGGTCAGGGCAGCGCTGAACCGGGCCCGTGAGGAGGTCGCCCAGCTCCTCGAGCAGCAGGAGACCAACGCCCAGCGGGTGCGGTTCGAGATCGAGACGCGGGGCCGCAGCGGTCTGATCGCCGCCGAGAACGAGGCCCGCGCCCAGCGCGCCCTCGCCAAGGCGTACCGCGACAACCGCGCCGTCCTCCAGTACGAACTGGCCCGGCGGCGCCTGGAGGTGGGCGCCAAGCTCGCGGGCAAGGCCCCGCAGCCGGTGGTCGTGCGGACCGACGGTTCGAGCGCCGACACCTCGGCCCTGTCCACGCTGCTCGCCGCGCAGTTGCTGCCCCGGCTGACGGCTCTGCCGGCCGCCGACGGCAGGGCGCTGACGGACCGGGTGGCACGGTTCGCCGACGAGCTCGGCGGCGAGGAGTAGGGCAGGCGTTCACGACGGGCCGGGTGGGATCTCCCTCCCGGCCCGTACGCTGAGCGCCATGGGTGCCGTGAAGACCAAACGGATGCCGCGGGCCGTCCGTGAGCAGCAGATGCTGGACGCCGCCGTGCGGACCTTCGGCCGACGCGGGTACATGGCCGCGTCGATGGACGAGATAGCCGAACTCGCCGGCGTCTCCAAGCCGTTGGTGTATCTGTACCTGAACTCGAAGGAAGACCTCTTCACCGCCTGCATCCGGCGTGAGGCCGCCGCGCTCGTCGCGGCCGTCCGCGCCGGCGTCCGGACCGAGCTGCCCGCCGACCGCCAGCTCTGGGACGGACTGCGGGCGTTCTTCACCCACACCTCGCACTACCCGGACGCCTGGTCCGTGCTGCATCTCCAGGCCCGCACCCACGGCGAGCCGTTCGCCTCCGAGGTCGCGGCGATGCGCGCGGAGATCGTGGAGTTCGTGACCCAGCTGATCCTCGTGGCCGCCCGCGAGGCCCACCGCGACCCCGACCTCCCGGAGAGCGAGGTCGCGGGTGTCGCCGAAGCCCTGGTGGGCGCCGCCGAGTCGCTCGCCGACTGGGCCAACACCACGCCGGGTGTGACGGCACGGCAGGCGGCGGCCACGCTGATGAACTTCGCGTGGGCCGGTCTGGCCAACCTCATGGACGGCAGACCCTGGACGCCGCCGGACGCCGCTCACGAGACGAGCGGATAGACCTCCCCGGTCACGTGCACGCGTCCCGTCGACGCGCCCCGCAGCTCGAACCGCCCGCCCTCCGCGGCATACGTCACCGTCCCCGGCAGCAGCACCGGCGCCCGGAACTCCGCCTTCACTCGGGCCCGCTCGGGCACGCCGTGCGCGGCGAGGCAGCGGGCCACCGTCCACATGCCGTGCGCGATGGCGCGCGGGAAGCCGAACAGGCGGGCGGTGAGGGGGTGGAGGTGGATGGGGTTGCGGTCACCGGAGGCGGCACCGTAGCGGCGTCCGACGTCCCCGGCGAGGCGCCATTCGGCGACTTCGGGCAGCGGCTCGGACACCTCCTTCGCCGACTCGGGGGCCCGGTGCGGCGGTTCGGGGGCCTGGTGCGGTGTGCGATGCCGGGCCAGATACGTGCTCCTCGACTCCCATACGACCTCCTCACCCACCCGCATCGTGGTGATCACGGCGGCCTCCGTGCCGCGCCGGTGCGGGGCCAACCCGTCGACGCGGACGGAGAGTTCGTGCTCCCCCATGGCCGCGAGGGCCCGGTGCTGGGTGATCGTGATCGAGGTGTGGACCAGCCCGAGCAGCGGCAGCGGGAAGTCCCGGCCGCTCATCAGCCGCATCGCCAGCGGGAACCCGAGTATGTGCGGATACGTCACCGGGAGAGCGTCCTCTCCGGTGGGGAAGCCGCACACCCGCTCGTAGGAGGCCAGCCGGGCGAGGTCCACCCGAAGTCCGGGCAGAACGAGCCGGGTGCGCGGGAACTCCGCGTCGGGTGCGGGGCGTTTGAAGGGTGACAGCAGGGCGCCCCGGGCGAGCAGGGGCGGAAGGGAAGGAGCACTGGTGAGTACGAGTGACATCACGCCCCCAGCAGGCTCTGGCCGCATACGCGTACGACCTGGCCGTTGACGGCCCCGGACCCGGGTTCCGCCAGCCACGCGGTCGTCTCGGCGACGTCGACGGGCAGTCCGCCCTGCGCGAGTGAGTTCATCCTGCGCCCCGCCTCCCGGATGAACAGCGGTACCGCGGCGGTCATCTTCGTCTCGATGAAGCCCGGCGCGACCGCGTTCACCGTCACCCCGTGCTCGGCCAGCGCACGCGGCGCGAGGCCGCGGACCAGTCCGACGACGCCCGCCTTGCTCGCGCCGTAGTTGGTCTGCCCGGCGTTCCCCGCCAGCCCCGCGATCGACGCCGTCGCCACGATCCGCCCGCCCCGCCGCAGCGTCCCGCTCTCCAGCAGGGCGTCCGTGGTGCGCAGCACGCTCGTGAGATTGACGTCGAGCACCGAACTCCAGCGCTCGGCGGGCATGTTGACCAGCCGCCGGTCCCGGGTGATCCCGGCGTTGTGGACCAGGACGTCCAGCCCGTCGGGCAGCGCGGCGACGATGCGCCCGCCCGCGTCGGGGGCGGTGATGTCGAGCGCGAGGGCGGTGCCGCCGAGCCGGTCGGCCACCCGCCGGGCGTCCTGTTCGGCCTGCGGTACGTCGAGTACGACGACCCGGGCGCCGTCCCTGGCCAGCGTCTCGGCGACCGCCTCGCCGATGCCGCGCGCGGCGCCGGTGACCAGGGCGGTGCGGCCGGCGAGGGGGCGGTCGGGGTCGGCGCCCGGGTCGTCGTACTCACCGTGGGCACCGACCTCGATGACCTGGCCGCTGACGTACGCGGACCTGGGGGAGAGCAGGAAACGCAGGGTCGACCCGGCGGCGCGGGCGTCCGTCAGGCGTACGAGATTCACGGTCCGGCCGCGCCCGATCTCCTTGCCGAGCGAGCGCGTGAAGCCCTCCAGTGCCTGCTGGACGGCCGCCTGGTGATGGTCGGCGGGGTCGAGGGGCGCGCCGAGGACGACGATCCGGCCGCTCGCGGCGACCGACCGTACGACGGGGTGGAGGGCCGTGTGCGCCTCGGCGAGCGTCTCGACGTCCCGGACTCCCGTGGCGTCCAGGAGTACGGCGACGGGCCGCTCGGAGGAGGTCGTCAGGGCGGGGGCCACGTCCGTCAGTTCCAGGTCCGACTTGCCGGCCGTGCGGAGCAGCCGGTCGCCTTCCAGGGCGGGCCGCTCCGGTGACCAGCGCTTCAGCGCGGCGGGTTGTGGCAAGCCCAGCCGGCGGGTGAGGAAGCGGCCGGGCGCCGTGCCGGCGAAGGTCAGATAGCGGTCGGCCATGTACCACTCCCAGTGCGCTCCGGTGCTGACTCCTGAGTAAGGTTACCCGAGGTAAGTCCATGCCGGAGCGAAGGTGACGGGGCTTCTGGAGCATGGCCGACGGCGGTCGTTGGGCAAAGGTAAGGAGAAGGTGAGACGAAGCTGAGGGGCCCTCACATAACCCCCGACGTTGCACATACCCGGCTCCGTACCGCCGCCGAACCCGCACAACCTCCACACGCGCGCGCCGTACGATCTTCTGCCTAACCAGCGGTAACCCTTTCCGCAGGCCTCCGCATGCCTCCGCAGGTGAACACCACGGTGCGCGAGGCACGTACGTCATGCAGCAAGCAGTTTCGTCGCTGCACGCCCGCCGCAGGAGCCGCCCGTGTCCACCCCGCTTCCCTCCTTCGCCCCCTCGGCCGCCTTCGACGACGCTCCCGGCCCGAACCTGGTGCAGCCCGAGACACGGCGACTGGACGGTGCCGTGCGGGAGGCGTACGTACCGTCGTTCGCGCCGCCGGTGACCCACGGGTCGCTCGCGGACCTGCCCTTCGACAACGCGGCCGCGGCCCCGGACGCCGTGGTCCTCAGCCGCCGGGGCGCGGACGGGCGGTGGCGGGACGTCACGGCGGCGGAGTTCGCCGAGCAGGTGCAGGCGGTGGCCAAGGGGCTGATCGCCGAGGGGCTGGCGCCGGGCGACCGGATCGCGATCATGTCGCGTACGACGTACGAGTGGACGCTGCTCGACTTCGGCGCGTGGGCGGCCGGTCTCGTCACGGTGCCCGTCTATCCCACCTCGTCCGTCTTCCAGACCCGCTGGATCCTCCAGGACTCGGGCGCGGTGGCCCTGGTCACCGAGACCGGCGCGCAGGCGGCCGCGCTCGGCCCCGAACTGGACCGCGTGCCCGACCTGCGCCACATGTGGGTGATGGAGAAGGGCCACGTGGAGCGGCTCGCGGAGTACGGCGCGCAGCAGCCCGACGGGGAGGCGAGCGTACGGCGCGGCATGCTGGTGCCGGACACGCTGGCGACGCTCATCTACACCTCGGGCACGACGGGCCGCCCCAAGGGCTGCGCGCTGACGCACGGCAACTTCTTCGCCGAGGTCGACAACGCGATCGAACTGCTCTACCCGATCTTCAAGGCGAGGACGAGCGAAGAGGCGTCGGTGCTGCTCTTCCTCCCCATGTCGCACGTCTTCGGCCGCATGGTGGCGGTGGCCTGTATCCGGGCCAGGGTCAGGCTGGGCCACGCGCCCAGCCTGAAGGCGGAGGACCTGCTGCCGGACCTGGCGGCGTTCCGGCCCACCTGTCTGCTGACCATCCCCTACATGCTGGAAAAGGTCTTCAACTCCGCCCGCGCCAAGGCCGAGACGGGCGGACGCGTGTCGTCCTTCGACCGGGCGGCGTCCGTGGCCGAGCGCTACGGCGAGGCGCTGGAGTCCCGGGCCGCGGGCACGGGCGGCGGCCCGGGCGCGGCGCTCAAGACGGCCCGCGCCTTCTACGACCCCCTGGTCTACCGCCGTATCCGCAACGCCATGGGCGGCCGGGTGCGGTACGCGATCTGCGGCGGCTCCCCGCTCGGCCGCCGCCTGGCCGCCTTCTACACCGGCGCGGGCATCGAGATCTACGAGGGCTACGGCCTGACGGAGACGACCGGCGCCGCGACGGTCACCCCGCCCCTGAAGCCCCGTCTGGGCACGGTGGGTTGGCCCCTGCCCGGCACCCGCATCCGTATCGCGGCGGACGGCGAGATCCTCATCGCCGGCGACCAGGTGCTCCGCGGCTACTGGGACCCCTCCGCGGGCGGCGTGGTCCCCGCGGCCGCGGACGGCTGGCTGCCGACGGGAGACATCGGCGCCCTGGACGACGAGGGCTACCTGACGATCACCGGTCGCAAGAAGGAACTCCTGATCACGGCGGGTGGCAAGAGCGTGGCCCCGGCCCCCCTGGAGAACTGGCTCCGCTCCCACCCCCTGATCTCCCAGTGCATGGTCCTGGGCGACCGCCGCCCCTACGTCTCCGCCCTGGTCACCCTGGACATGGACGGCGTGAGCCACTGGCGCCGGATGAACGGCAAGCACCCCGTCCCCGCCGAACTCCTCGTGGACGACGCCGAGCTGCGGGCCGTCCTCCAGCGCGCGATCGACGAGGCCAACAAGCTCGTCTCCCGCCCCGAGTCCATCCGCCGCTTCGCGATCCTGCCGGCGGACTTCACCGAGATGGACGGCCATCTGACACCGTCGATGAAGCTGCGGCGGGAGGCAGTCATGCGTGACTTCGCGGGCGAGGTGGAGGGTTTGTACGAGAAGGGCGATAAGTAGGGCAAGGCGACGACGCGTTGGCCCGGCGCATCCCTCTACTCGCGAGTACGGTAAACGGTTGCCATCTCGTTACGACAACTGCTTGACGTGACATGCCGTGGCCGCGTTGGCTACCGCCACCCGGGTTAGCACCGCCGCTCCTCCGCTCGGAAGGCACCAGTAGTGAACGCTCGTCCCCCCCACACCCTCGCTGTACGCCGTATCGCGATAGCCCTCGCCGCCTCGGCCTCGGCGCTGTCGCTCGCCGCGTGCGGTGTCGTCGACGGACTCGGGGGCGGTGACAGCTCCGCGTCGCCGAAGAAGGGCGACGACATCACGGTGGGTCTCCTGCTGCCCGACAAGGACACCGCGCGCTTCCAGAAGTTCGACTACCCGCTCATCAAGAAGGAAGTCGCCACCCTCACCGACAACAAGGGCAAGGTCGCCTACGCCAACGCCGAGGCGAGCCCGGAGAGACAGAGCCAGCAGTTCCAGAAGATGATCGACGACCAGGTGGACGTCATCCTGGTGGACGCGCTGGACGCCAAGGGCATCGCGCCGGACGTGCAGAAGGCGAAGGACGCCGGCATCCCCGTCATCGCCTACGACCGGCTGGCGGAGGGCCCGATCGACGCGTACGTCTCCCACGACAACGAGCTCGTCGGCGAGGTGCAGGGCCGCTCCCTGGTCGAGGGACTCGGTTCGAAGGCCGCGACCAGCAAGGTCGTCATGATGAACGGCGACCCCGCCGACCCGAACACCGGCCTGGTCAAGAAGGGCGCGCTCGACGAGCTCGAGGGCGAGGTGAAGATCGTCAAGAAGTACGACACCGACAAGTGGTCGCCCGAGGTCGCCAAGGCGAACATGAAGAAGGCGATCGCCGCCGTCGGGCTGAACAACATCGCCGCCGTCTACTCGGCGAGCGACGGCTTGGCGGACGGCGTCATCGACGCCTTCAAGGAGGCGGGCGCGAGCAGGATCCCGCCGGTGACCGGGCAGGACGCGAACCTGGACGCGGTGCAGCGGGTCGTCTCGGGCGAGCAGTTCATGACGGTGTACAAGCCCTTCCTGCTGGAGGCGACCAACGCCGCGAAGATGGCCGTGTTCAAGGTCCAGGGGCGCGACATCGAGTTCGACGCGCTGACCCAGGACTCGGTGGACAGCCCCACCAACGAGGACATCCCGGCCCAGCTGGTGGCGGTGGTCGCCCTCACGAAGAGCAACATCGAGGAGACGGTGATCCAGGACAACGTCTACACCGTCAAGCAGATCTGCACCCCCGAGTACGCGGCGGACTGCGCGGCCATCGGGCTGAAGTAGCCCAGGCGGAGCCCCGTCGGGTCCCGCAGCGGCGCTCAGCCCTGCCCGGCCCGGCGGTGGCTCTCCACCAGGTGCGCGAACGCCCGGGCCGGCGGGCTGAGCGCGTCCCAGCGGCGGACCGCCCAGCCCACGGGCAACGGGCGCAGGGCGGGCAGGGGGATCAGGCGCAGGTCACCGTCGCCGCCGGGGACGGGCAGTCCCGGCAGCGCGGGCAGGACCGCCCGCCCGACCCCCAGTTCGGCCAGCAGCAGCGCCGTGTCCCAGTCGGCGACGCTCGTGTCGTGCGTGAGACGGACGCCCAGCTCCGCGCAGGCGGCGTCCAGGTGGGCCGCCGAGGCGGAGTTCGGCGGCAGCCGGATCAGCCGTACGTCCCGCAGGTCGGCGCCGACATCGACGTACGGCCGCCGCGCGAGCGGGTCGTCGGCCCGCACCGCCAGCACCCACGGCAACTCCACCACCGGCCGCTGCTCGATGCCGCGCACCGGCGGGCCGAGGGTGATCCAGGCCAGGTCGAGCGTGCCGTCGGTCAGCGCGTCGAAGCTGCCCCGGCCCGAACTGACCGTGCGGAACTCCAGGTTCACCCGGGGATGCCGCCGCCGGTACGCGACGACCGCCTCCGACATGAAGTGCCGTACGGTCGTCGCCCCGGTCGCCACCCGCACATACCCGCTCTCGCCGTCGACGAGATCCCGCAGCTGCCGCAGCGCCAGGTCCAGCCCGGAGATTCCCTCGGCCGCGGCCGCCTCCAGCACCCGGCCCGCCTGCGTCGGCACGACGCCCCGGGGCTGCCGCTCCAGCAGCGCGACCCCGGTCTCCCGCTCCAGTCGCTTCACGTGCTGACTCACCGCAGACTGCGTGCACCCCAGCTGCCGGGCCACCGAACTCAGGCTCCCGGCCCGGCACACGGCCACGAACACACGCAGGTCGTCGAGGGTCATGACCTCTAAGTTAATGCTTGGGGGCAGTGACAAATCCCAAGGATTGACTGGGCTTTGACCGATGGACGACGATTCTCGACGGGCCCGGGCGGCAACCCGCTCCACACCCTCGCCGGCGTCCGGACCATGGCGGGGGAGGGAGCGGGTGCCGACCCAAACGTGTCGGCGGTGGATTCAACTCCCGTGCGCCGTACTTGACTTCACCACGGCATCGCGTCACATTCACATTTCTGACACATCATCAGAAGCGTGGCGTCGTCCAGGCGGGAGCGGCCTCCATGAGCACCTCCATGACCTCCAGCGTGACCCCTTCCCGAAGACACCTGCTCGCCGCGGGCGCCGCGGGCACGGTGTCGGCCCTCGGGCTCACCGCCGTGTCCCCGTCCGCCGCCCAGGCGGCCGACCTGCCCGTCCTCGGCACCTACGACGTCGTCGTCATCGGCTCCGGAGCCGCCGGCATGACAGCCGCCCTCACCGCGGCCGGGCAGGGGCTGAGCTGTGTGGTGGTGGAGAAGGCGCCCACCTTCGGCGGGTCCGCCGCGCGGTCCGGTGCCGGGATCTGGATCCCGAACAACTCGGTGATCCTCGCGGCCGGTGTGCCGGACACGCCCGCGAAGGCCGCCGCATACCTGGCGGCCGTCGTCGGGCCCGACGTCCCCGCCGCGCGGCAGCGGGCCTTTCTCACCCACGGCCCGGCGGCGCTCTCCTTCGTCATGGCCCACAGCCCCCTGCGCTTCCGCTGGATGGAGGGCTACAGCGACTACTATCCCGAGCTGCCGGGCGGCCTCCCGAACGGCCGTTCCGTCGAGCCCGACCAGCTGGACGGCAACCTCCTCGGCGCCGAACTGGCGCGTCTGAACCCGCCGTACATGGATGTGCCAGCCGGCATGGTCGTCTTCAGCGCGGACTACAAGTGGCTGGCCCTGGCGGCGGTGAACGCCAAGGGAGCCGCGGTGGCGGCGGAGTGCCTCGCGCGCGGTACGGCCGCGGCCCTGCGCGGGGAGAAGCCGCTGACCATGGGGCAGTCCCTGGCCGCCGGCCTGCGCCTGGGGCTGCGGTCGGCCGGCGTTCCGGTGTGGCTCGACACGCCACTCACCGACCTGCACGCCGAGGGCGGCACCGTGAGCGGGGCGATCGTCACCCGGAACGGCGCGCCCGGCCTGGTCCGCGCCCGCCGGGGCGTGATCGTCGGCTCGGGCGGGTTCGAGCACAACGCGGCGATGCGCGAGCACTACCAGAGCGCGCCCATAGGCACGGACTGGACGGTCGGCGCGAAGGAGAACACCGGCGACGGCATCCGGGCCGGTCAGCGGCTCGGCGGCGCGCTCGGCCTCATGGACGACGCCTGGTGGGGACCGGCGATCCCGCTCCCCGGCGAGCCGTACTTCTGCCTGGCCGAACGCACCCTCCCCGGCAGCCTGTTGATCAACGCGGCCGGGGCCCGGTTCGTCAACGAGGCCGCCCCCTACAGCGACGTCGTCCACACCATGTACGACGTCCACGACACCAGCCCGGCCATCCCGTCCTGGCTGATCGTCGACCAGAACTACCGGAACCGGTACCTGTTCAAGGACGTCCTGCCGGCCATGCCCCTCCCGGCCGGCTGGTACGACTCCGGCGCCGCGCACAAGGGCTGGACCCTGGACGCGCTCGCCACCTCGATCGGCGTCCCGGCGACGGCCCTGCGTACCACCGTGGACCGCTTCAACTCCCAGGCGTGGCGCGGCGAGGACCCCGACTTCCACCGGGGTGCCAGCGCCTACGACCACTACTACACGGACCCGTCCGTCCTGCCGAACTCCTGCCTGGCCCCGCTCTGGCTCCCCCCGTACCACGCCTTCCGCATCGTCCCCGGCGACCTCGGGACCAAGGGCGGCCTCGTCACGGACGCCCGTGCCCGCGTGCTGCGGGAGGACGGCTCGGTGATCCGGGGCCTGTACGCCGCCGGCAACGCGAGCGCGGCCGTCATGGGGCACAGCTACGCGGGCGCCGGCTCGACGATCGGCCCGGCGATGACGTTCGGGTACATCGCGGCGCGGGACATCGCCGGGAGCCTCTAGCCAGGGGCAGGGCAGGCGGGCGTCACGCCGGTTTGCGGGCGATCAGGAACGCCTGCGGGGACGTCTCGTCGAGCGCCGGGTCCGGTTCGCGGACCGTGCGGGAGACGAGGCTGAATCCGGCCGCCGTCAGCAGGTCGGCCATGTCCTCGGGGCGGCGACGCTGGAAGGTGAGCGAGACCGGGTGACCCCAGGGCCGGTCGTGGTGCCGGTGCTCCTCGCCGGCCTGGAAGGCGACGAACAGGGGAGCGCCGGGTGCCAGGACGCGGTGGAACTCGGCGAAGAGGGCCGGGAGCCGGTCCGCAGGGGTGTGGATGGAGGAGTAGAAGGACAGGGCACCGGCCAGCGTGCCGTCCGGGAGGTCCAGCTCCAGCATCGAGCCCTGCTCGAAACGGATCTCGGGGTTCTCGCGGCGGGCGATCGCGAGCATCGACTCCGACAGGTCGAGCCCGAACACGTCCAGCCCCAGCGCGGCGAGGCGCCCGGTCGTCCGGCCCGGACCACATCCCAGGTCGGCCACCGGCCCGCTCCCGCCGGCTCCGTACCCGACGACGAGTTCGGCGAACACGCTCAGCAGCGCCCGCTCCAGCGGCCTGTTCGCCAGCTCGTCCTGGAAGAGGGTCGCGTAGTCCTCGGCGACGGCGTCGTAGAAGGTGCGGGTGGTGGTCAGGAAGTCGGAGTCGGTCATGGCCGGGGACCCTATCGAAGGCCGCCGGCTACTCGGCTCCGTCCTGCCGCCCACCCGTCTGCTTCCGGCCGGCACCGATCGCGGTGCCGACGGCGATGCCCAGGCCCATGCCCAGGGCCAGCCCGAGCCCCAGGTTGTCGAACACGAACATGCCGAACACGATGCCGATGCTCGTGCCGAGGGCGAGACCGACCGAGAGGCCCCTCGCCAGATCGCCGTCGGCGGGAGTCCCGCCCTCTTCCCCGTGGTTCTGCTCATCACTGCTGGTCACCTGGCGAGTCTCCCACGGGGGCCGGTCACGCCACCCCCATCGCGCGCAGTACCGCGGTGGCCCCGGCCGCCCCCAGCACGACCACCGGGAACGGTGCCCGCCGCCACGCCAGTACGCCGCCCACCAGCACCCCGGCCGGCCGCGCCCATCCCGCGAAGCCGTCGCCCTCGGTCAACGCCCCCGTCGCCAGCAGCGCCGCGAGCAGCACCACCGCACCCGCGGCCAGCAGCTCCCGCACCCGTGCGGGCAGCTCCACCCGCCCGTGCAGCGCCGGGCCGACCAGCCGGAAGGCGTACGTCCCCACCGCCAGCGCCAGGATCACGGCCACCGTCCCCGCCGTTCCGGTCATGACGCACCGTCCTTCCTGTCGTGGGGGCGGTGGACGACGAGTCCCGCGAGCGCGAGCAGTACCGGCACCCCCGCCGGGACGGCCGGAGTCACGGCCAGGGCGAGGGCGGCGCCGAGGAGGGCCGCGCGTCGTACGGCGGAGTCCTTGCGCAGGGTGGGCAGGACCAGTGCCACCAGGACGGCGGGGAAGGCGGCGTCCAGGCCGTAGGCCGCCGTGTCGCCCAGCGCGGACCCGGCGACCGCCCCGGCGAGCACACCGAGGTTCCAGGCGACGAACAGGCCGAGGCCGTTCACCCAGAACGCGGCCCGGCGCCGTGCCGGATCCGCCTGGGCGAGGGCGAAGGCCACCGTCTCGTCGGTCACCAGGTGTGCGCCGAGGAGACGGGAGAGGCGGCCCCGGCCGAGGACGTCCGCGACGGCCAGGCTGAAGGCGGCCGTGCGCGTGTTGAGGAGCAGTCCGGTGGCCGCCGCGGCGAACGGCCCGCCCCCGGCCAGCAGCAGACCGACCGCGCTGAACTGGGCCGAGCCCGCGTACACGACCAGCGACATCACCACCGGTACCCACACGGGCAGCCCGCCGGCCACCGAGATCGCGCCGAAGGAGACGCCGACGACGCCACCGGCCAGCCAGACGAGGGAGCTGTCGCGGACCAGGGAGGGGTCGGTTGAGGAGCCCAGGGGTGTTCGGAGTAGCGAACGCATGTTCTCTACAATGGACAGCAAGAGAAGTGTTCGTCAAGGCGAACGAGCGTACCGATGGAGCGAACGCCATGTCCGACGCAGCGCCCCCGCCCTCCCGCCTGCCCCTCGACTGGATCGCCGCGTCCCTGCGGCGCGAGCGCACCCGGGCCGGGCTGTCCCTCTCCGAGCTGGCCAAACGGGCCGGGATCGCGAAGTCCACGCTCTCCCAGCTGGAGGCGGGCAGCGGGAACCCGAGCGTGGAGACGCTGTGGGCGCTGGGGGTCGCGCTCGGCGTGCCGTTCAGCGCGCTGGTGGAACCGCCGTCGCCGACGGTCCAGGTGATCAGGGCGGGCGAGGGGCCCACCGTCGCGTCCGAGCGGGCCGACTACGTGGCCACCCTGCTCTCGGCCAGCCCGCCCGGCGCCCGCCGGGACATCTACCACCTGCGTGCGGAACCCGGGGCCGCCCGGGAGTCGGAGCCGCACATCCCGGGGTCCGTGGAGCATCTGATCGTCAGCACGGGGCGGCTGAGGGCGGGACCGCGAGGGGAGGCGGTGGAGCTGGGGCCCGGGGACTACATGACGTATCGCGGGGATGTGCCGCACGCGTACGAGGCGCTGCTGCCCGGGACGACGTTCGTGCTGGTCATGCAACACGTGTGAGTCGGTCACGGGGTGCGCGGGAAAGGCAGGAGCCCCGTTGCCTTGCGGCACGGGGCTCCTTGGGTACTGCTATCTGTTCCGGATCAAAGCACCAGGCTCCGAGACCGAAGACTCAGACCGGGGTGACGTTCTCCGCCTGAGGACCCTTCGGGCCCTGCGTCACGTCGAAGGAGACCTGCTGGTTCTCCTCCAGCGAACGGAAACCGCTCGCGTTGATCGCGGAGTAGTGAACGAAGACGTCGGGGCCGCCGCCTTCCTGGGCGATGAAGCCAAAGCCCTTTTCGGCGTTGAACCACTTCACGGTTCCGGTAGCCATAAGCCCTCCTTGGGCCCAAAGGGTTGCCCTGCTCCAGAACCCTGCAAGTGTGAAAACAAGATGCCGCACAACTGCATACGTCTGAAAACGACGAGAGCCCGCGGTCACATGCTCCGCAGGCTCTGTACTGCAAGGGAAACCAAACTGCAACTTGCGGCGAGCCTAGCACGCGGGCAGCCGAAAGCAATAGAGGTCAAGATCACGTCACCCGGATGTTTGAAGATCGAGTGTCGGCTTGACGGCGAGATCCCGTGTCGGCTTGACGAGGCGGGGATGAGGGTGGTTGTGACGGAGGTGTCACGACCCTGAGGGCTGCACGCTACCCCATGGGGTCTAGTGTCGCGATGTGGACAATTCTCGCACCCGGCCGCGCGTAGGCCACATCCAGTTCCTGAACTGCCTGCCCCTTTACTGGGGGCTCGCGAGAACGGGCACGCTCCTCGACTTCGAGCTGACCAAGGACACCCCGGAGAAGCTCAGCGAGCAGCTGGTGCGGGGCGACCTCGACATCGGGCCGATCACCCTCGTCGAGTTCCTGCGCAACGCCGACGACCTGGTCGCCTTCCCCGACATCGCGGTCGGCTGCGACGGCCCCGTGATGTCCTGCGTGATCGTCTCGCAGGTCCCGCTGGACGAACTGGACGGCGCCCGGGTCGCCCTCGGCTCCACCTCGCGCACCTCGGTCCGCCTCGCCCAGCTCCTGCTCGCCGAGCGCTACGGCGTGCGCCCCGACTACTACACCTGCCCGCCCGACCTCAGCCTGATGATGCAGGAGGCGGAGGCGGCCGTACTCATCGGGGACGCGGCCCTGCGGGCCAACCTCCTGGACGGCCCGCGCTACGGCCTCGAAGTGCACGACCTCGGCTCGCTCTGGAAGGAGTGGACCGGTCTGCCCTTCGTCTTCGCGGTCTGGGCGGCGCGCCGGGACTACCTGGAGCGCGAGCCGGCCATCACGCGCAAGGTCCACGAGGCCTTCCTCGACTCCCGCAACCTCTCCCTGGAGGAGGTCGGCAAGGTCGCCGAGCAGGCGGCCCGCTGGGAGGCCTTCGACGAGCGGATCCTGGAGCGGTATTTCACGACCCTCGACTTCCGCTTCGGCGGCCCGCAGCTGGCGGCCGTCGCGGAGTTCGCGCGGCGGGTGGGGCCGACCACGGGATTTCCGGCGGACGTGAAGGTGGATCTGCTCCAGCCGTAATGGCCCGGGCGCTTGCCGCACTAACCTGCTGGAGAGTTTTACCGGCGCATGAGCCGTACGGGGGAAGGGTGGACGCCGATGCAGCCGCTCGGAGTTGACGAGCCCACCGTCATCGGGCCGTACCGGCTGCTCGGCCGGCTCGGCTCCGGTGGCATGGGGCGGGTGTACCTGGGGCGCAGCGCGGGCGGTCGCACGGTCGCCGTCAAGATCGTGCATCCGCACTTCGCGCTGGACGAGGAGTTCCGCGCCCGCTTCCGCCGGGAGGTGGAGTCGGCGCGGCGGGTGGGCGGCTCGTGGACGGCGCCCGTGCTGGACGCGGACCCGGAGGCGGCGGTGCCGTGGGTGGCCACGGGGTACGCGGCCGGCCCCTCGCTGTCGGCCGCGGTCACGGACTCGGGTGCGCTGCCGTCCCCTTCCGTACGAGCGCTGGGGGCGGGGCTGGCCGAGGCGCTGGCGGCCGTGCACGAACTGGGCCTTGTGCACCGGGACGTGAAGCCGTCGAACGTCCTGCTGACGCTGGACGGGCCCCTGTTGATCGACTTCGGCATCGCGCGGGCCACGGACGGCACGGCGTCCCTGACGTCGACCGGCGTCTCCATCGGTTCCCCCGGCTACATGTCGCCCGAACAGATCCTGGGCAAGGGCATCACGGGCGCGGCGGACGTCTTCTCGCTGGGCGCGGTGCTGGCGTGCGCGGCGACCGGAGCGCCGCCGTTCTCCGGGGACTCGTCGGCCGCGCTGCTGTACAAGGTCGTGCACGAGGAGCCCGAACTCGGCCCGCTGGACGGCGAGGTGCGGGAACTGGTGGAGGCATGCCTGGCCAAGGACCCGGCTGCCCGGCCCACGCCGGGTGAGCTGGGGCGGCGGCTCGCTCCGGACGGGGCGGCCCGGCTGGTGGCGGGCGGATGGCTGCCGGGCGGGCTGGTCGAGCAGGTCAGCCGTAGTGCGGTGCGGCTGCTGAACCTGGACGCGGTCGACACGGCGGCGGACGTCGCCTCGGGGCCGGTGGCGTTCAGCCGGCCGGCGACGGTGGGGGAGTTCGGGCCGCCGCCGGTGATGCCCGCGATGCCCGTGATGTCGGCGAGTGGCGCGGCGGTGAGTGACGCGTCCGTGCCCGTGCGGCCCTCCGTCGCCCCCGGGGTACCCGAGCCGCGCGATGCCGTGCCGCAGGACACGCCCCCCGCTTCCGGCGGCCGGCCGCCCGGGAAGCTCTCCCTCTCGGTCGCGGCGGCCTCGACGCCCGGGGAGGGCGGTCGGGGGCGCAGGATGAGCTGCACCGTGGCGCTCGCGGTGGCGGGGGCGTTGGCCGCGGTGACGGTGGGTTCCGTGTTCGTGTTCGAGCTGTTGCCGGGCGGGGGCCGCGACACCAACGCCGGTTCCGACGCCGCCTCCTCCGAAGCGCCGGGCAAGGACGCCTCGACCGCGCCGGCGGGGAGCTCCGTACCAGCCCGCTACCTGGGCACCTGGGAGGGCGAGGCCAACGCCCTGGGCGGTGCCGTGCCGGCCGGCACCTTCCGGCTGACCGTGCACAAGGCCGACGTGGGCGCGGAGGTGGGCACCCTGCGGGCGACGGACCTGCTCGGCCTCGCCTGCAACGACGTACTGACCCTGAAGAAGGTGACGGCGAAGGAACTCGTCGTGACGTCCGTGGGCCGCGAGACCAACCACGCCGGCTGCAACCCGAAACCGCACACCGTCCGGATCACGCCGACCGGCGACGACCTGGTCTACAGCTCGGAGAGCGACGCGGAGGGGAACCCCGAGGCGCGGTTGTCCAAGGTCGAGTAGCGGGGGCCCGAGACCGAGGAGCGGTGACAACTCCCCTGGCCGCGCTTACTACTGTGTCTGCTCACGCGAGCACGCCGACGGGGGAGGCCCACCATGGAGACACTGCAACCGGACGATCCCGGGGAGTTGGGCCGGTACCGACTGCTGGGCAGGCTCGGGGCCGGTGGCATGGGGCGCGTCTATCTGGCCCGCTCTCCCGGCGGCCGCACCGTCGCCGTCAAGGTGGTCCGCCCGGACCTGGCGGCGGACGCCGGCTTCCGGGAACGGTTCCGGCACGAGGTCGACATAGCCAGGGCGGTCTCCGGCCGCTACACGGCCCCCGTCGTGGACGCCGACCCGGACGCCGCGCTGCCGTGGCTGGCGACGGCGTACGTTCTCGGTCCCGACCTCACCGACGTGGTCGCCGCGCACGGTGCGCTGCCGGAGCGCACGGTCCGCGCGCTGGGAGCGGGGCTCGCGGCCGCCCTCCAGGAGGTCCACGCGGCGGGCCTGATCCACCGCGACCTCAAGCCCTCGAACGTCCTGCTGGCCGCCGACGCGCCGCGGGTCATCGACTTCGGCATCGCGCGTGCGGTGGACGGAAGCCGTATGACGCAGACGGGAGTCGTGGTCGGCTCGCCCGGCTACATGCCGCCGGAGCAGGCCACGGGGCAGGACGTGGGGCCGGCCGGTGACGTCTTCTCGCTGGGCGCGGTACTGGCCTTCGCCGCGACCGGCCGCAGCGCCTTCGGCGACGGTGCCGCCTCGCACGCGGCGCTGCTCTACCAGGTCGTCCACGGAGAGCCGGACCTGGCGGACGTACCGCCGTCGCTCCTCGGCCTCATCCGGGCCTGTCTGCTGAAGGACCCGGCGCAGCGCCCGGCGCCCGCCGAGATCGTCGCGGCCCTCGCGCCGCAGGGTGTCGAAGGCGTGCTGAGCGACTGGCTGCCGTCGGCGGTCGCGTCGACCATCGCCACGCACGCGGCGGGGATCCTGGATCTGGAGGCGCCGGAGCAGCCGCGGGAGGCGGCTTCCTTCGGGCCGGCGCCGGCGATGGGCGTGCCGACGGCGGGGGCGCCGGTGCCGGGTCATGGCACCCCTGCTCCGGGATACGGCTATCCGCCCGGCCCCGGCCCAGACACCCCGCAGCCCGGCACGGTCCAACTGGGCTCTCCCCGGGCCGGTTCCGACGCCGCCCCCTCCCGCCGTCGTGCCCTCGGCCTCGCGCTCGGCGGTGCGGCGGCGGTCGCGGTGGTGGGCGGGGGCACGGCGCTGTGGCTGGGGCGGGAGACCGAGGCGTCCGGCGGAGCGACGGGGGACAGCGGCGCGGGCGGTGCCGCCCGGCCCGCCGCGGAGAACTTCACGACCCCGCCCGCCGGAGTCGCCCCCCAGCCGCTGTGGCGCAGGACCGTGGCGGAGGACAGCACCAACCCGGACGTACCGCTCCTCGTCCACGACGGCCTGCTCCTGGTCAGCGGCGACCCGCTGGTGGCGTACGACGTGCGGACGGGCAAGCCCCGCTGGTCCAGGCCGGAGATCTGCCGCCCCGGCGCTCCGCTGCTCTTCCACGGCGGCAAGGTGTTCCTGGCCGACGGCGACTACGACGGCGTACTCGTCGCCCACGACGTCACGACCGGCAAGGAAGCCTGGCGCAGCAGGCTGGGCAAGCAGCTGAGCGTCGAGGACCCGCTCGCCATCGACGAGCGGAACGTGTACGTCACGGCGACCGACTACGGCGACTCCAAGAGCGCCACCGACTACCGCACGGCGGTCGCCGCGATCAGCCACACCACCGGGAAGACGGCGTGGGTGCAGCGGCGCGACTGGGGCACCGACGACTACGACGTGCAGGGCACGGCCGTCGGCAAGTACCTCGTCTACACGGACTCCAAGTTCAACCTCACCGTCCGGGACACCGCCACGGGCCGGCAGCTGTGGACCAAGAAGATCGGTGACGACTGGAGTTGGCGGCCCACGGTCGCGAACGGGCTGGTCTTCCTGCCGGGCGACAAGCTCAGGGCCGTGGACGCGGACACGGGCACCACCGTCTGGACGCTGGGCCCGAACGGCCGCCGCGGCTTCAAGAACCCGACCGTCATCGACGGCGTCCTCTACGCGAGCGACTACGACGACGGCGTCTGGGCCGTGAACGTGAAGACCGGCAAGCGGATCTGGCTCTGCGACGAACTCGACGTCGAGGGCCCGGAGACGTTCCGGAAGGCCGGCACCACCCTCTACGGCGCGACCGGCTCTCTGGACGGCGGCGTGGTCGCCCTCCAGTCCAGGTCCGGCAAGCTGCGCTGGACCTTCACCGTCAGCAAGGACCACGGCGCCTCCTGGCAGGTCGCCCTGGCCGGCAACCGTCTGATGGTGACGAACGGCCCGGACATCTACGGGTTGCCGGCCGTCTGATGAGCACGGGTCTGCTGGTTCTCGTCGCCGCGCTGTGGGGTGCGGCGGCGGGGGCGTTCCTGCTGCCGCGGGCCGCCCATCGGTTCTCCGTGCAGGACGAGGAGGCGGGGTGGCGGGACCGGTGTCCCGCCGGGCACCCGATCGGGCGCCTCGTCGGGCCGGCCCGGTGCGGGCGGTGCGAGGCCGGTACGCCGCCGTACGGCCCCGGCGCACCGAGGCTCGCCGCCGCCACGGCCCTCGTCTGCGCCGCCCTCGCCGCCGCTACCGACACCCGGCCCGAGCTGGCC
This sequence comes from Streptomyces sp. NPDC057623, assembly GCF_042800355.1. Taxonomy (NCBI): domain Bacteria; kingdom Bacillati; phylum Actinomycetota; class Actinomycetes; order Kitasatosporales; family Streptomycetaceae; genus Streptomyces; species Streptomyces sp. NPDC057623. Next base: position 402,054 of record NZ_JBHVGZ010000001.1, on the reverse strand, counting down.
GTCTGGCTGCTGCTGGCGCCCGTGGGGGTGCTGCTCACGGTCGTCGACTTCCGGGTACGGCGGCTGCCCGACCCGCTGACCCTCACGCTCGCGGTCGCCGCGCCCGCACTGCTCGGCCTGGTCGCCCTCGTCCCCGAGCACGCGGGTGACTGGTCCACCGCCCTGTGGGCCACGCTCGCGCTCGGCGCCGGCTACTACGTGCTGTGGCTCGTCAATCCCGGCGGCATGGGCTTCGGCGACGTGAAGCTGGCGCTCGGGGTGGGGGCGGTGCTGGGCTGGTACGGCTGGTCGACGGTGATGCTCGGCACCTTCGCCGGGTTCCTCTTCGGGACGCTCTACGGCTGGGGGCTGGTGATCCTGCGCAGGGCCGGGCGCAAGACGGCGATCCCGTTCGGGCCGTTCCTGCTCGCCGGGGCGTTCGTGGGGCTGCTGATCGGCGCCTACGCGGCGTGAGCGGGGCGGGGCGGGGCGGGGGGCGCCGTGAGGGGGGCGTGGCCTGAGGTCCGCCGCTCGAAGGGGCTGGCGTAGGCTGGTTCGGTCCGTCCAACCCCTTGACGAAAGGGACGCCCCGGTGACCGAGAAGGCCGACCTTCAGTCCGTCCTCGACCGTGCCGCAGCGGGCGGACGCATCACCCCCGAGGAAGCGCTCGACCTCTACCGCGACGCCCCGCTGCACGCGCTGGGCGCCGCCGCCGACGCCGTACGCCGCCGCAGGTACGCGGGCACCGAGCACATCGCCACGTACATCATCGAGCGCAACATCAACTACACGAACGTGTGCGTCACGGCGTGCAAGTTCTGCGCCTTCTACGCGGCCCCCAAGGACAAGGCCAAGGGCTGGACCCGCGACCTGGACGACATCCTGCGGCGCTGCGCCGAGACCGTCGAGCTCGGCGGTACGCAGATCATGTTCCAGGGCGGTCACCACCCGGACTACGGCGTCGAGTACTACGAGACGCACTTCGCCGCCATCAAGAAGGAGTTCCCGCAGCTCGTCATCCACAGCCTGGGGGCGAGCGAGGTCGAGCACATGGCCCGGATCTCCAAGGTGAGCGTGGAAGAGGCCATCACCCGGATCCACGAGGCCGGCCTCGACTCCTTCGCGGGCGCCGGTGCCGAACTGCTCCCGGAGCGGCCGCGCAAGGCCATCGCCCCGCTGAAGGAGAGCGGTGAGCGCTGGCTGGAGATCATGGAGGCCGCGCACAACCTCGGTGTCGAGTCGACGTCGACCATGCTGATGGGCACGGGCGAGACCAACGCCGAGCGCATCGAGCACCTGCGGATGATCCGTGATGTCCAGGACCGCACGGGCGGCTTCCGGGCCTTCATCCCGTACACCTACCAGCCCGAGAACAACCACCTGAAGGGCCGTACCCAGGCCACGATCTTCGAGTACCTGCGGATGATCGCCATCGGGCGGCTCTTCATGGACAACATCGCCCATATCCAGGGCTCCTGGCTGACCACCGGCAAGGAGGTCGGCCAGCTGTCGCTGCACTACGGCGCGGACGACCTCGGCTCGATCATGCTGGAGGAGAACGTCGTCTCCTCCGCCGGTGCCAAGCACCGCTCCAACCGGATGGAGATCATCGACCTGATCCGCAAGGCGGGGCGGGTGCCGGCCCAGCGGACCACGACGTACGAGCACATCGTGGTGCACGACGACCCGGCGAACGACCCCGTCGACGAGCGGGTCGCGTCCCACATCTCCTCGACGGCGATCGAGGGCGGGACCGCGCATCCCGAGCTGAAGCTCCTCGCCTCCAACTGACCTGCCCGTGCTGACGATCCACGCGGACTCCAGGGGCCATGCGCTCGTCGTGAAGGGCGCGTGGGTCGCCGACGCGGGACAGCTGGCGGATCTGGTCGCGGCCCATCCGCAGGCGCGGGTGCGGCACTGGCCGGGCATCCTCACGCCCGGACTGATCAACCTCCACGGCAACGAACTGCTGGAGCAGGCGTACCACCCCGATCCCCGCGAGGCCGACGAACTGGGCACCGAGCCGCTGACCGGGGAGGCCCTGGCGGGGCTTGCCATGGACGACGCCCGCTGGGGGGCCAGCGCCCGGCGGGCGCTCCAGCGGATGCTGGCGCACGGCACGGTCCGGGTGGCCTGCGAGGAACTGCACAACCGCGCGGTGCGGGACGCCCTGCACCGCTCCCGCCTGGCCATGGGCCGCCTGGGACGCCCGGGTGGGACACCCGCCCTCGACCCGTACGCCTCCGGAATTCCGGTGGAGTTCACCGAGCCGAGGGAGCGTCACTCCGCGGCCCGGTTCGCGGTGTTCGACGTACGGGACGAGGCGGAACTGGCCGAGCGCGGTGCCGACACGTGTGTGGCGACGGTGGTGGACGGACGGTTGGTGTATCGCCGACGGTGAGTGCGTGCCCCAAAAGGCTCACCCCGAAAACGCCTCCGCGAACGCCCCGTCCTCCTGATCGACTCCGCTGCAATTCGTCAGCGCGTCATTCGAAGAGGACCCGTCGTCACACTGCCGGTCCCGGAACGTCGCCCACATGGAAACCCACCCGATCCCCTTTTCCTCGGCGAACTCCCGCACCTGCGCCGCGTCATCCAGAGTGAACGTCTCGTTGTCCACATCGTTCACGCCGAGCATCGACGTCAACGCCATCGCCTGCCACGCCGTGGCGTCCGACGTGCCGAAGAGCTTCTTCAGCTGGGTGTGCGCGGCCTTGGCGGAGGTGAGGGCGTAGTCGCCCATGTCGCCGGCGTACGACTCGCCGTAGTTCATCGTCATGATGTTGACGGTGGAGACCTGGACGTCGTGCTCGTTGGCGGACTCCAGCAGCGCCACGCCGTCGGCGTCGAGCCCGGACGGCATCACGGGCAGCGTGAAGGAGACTTCGAGGTCGCCGCGCTCCTTCTGGAGCAGCGCGATCGCCTCGGAACGCAGGTCCACCGAGTCGGAGTCGGTCAGCTCCTCGCCCTCGATGTCGAAGTCGGCCTGGGTGGAACCCGCCGCGTCCAGCGCCTTCCCGTACGCCTCGGCCAGTTCGGACGCGCTGTCACAACTCGCCGCCAGCTCCTCGCCGGAGGCGCCGCCGAAGGAGACCCGGACGCCGGCGCCGCCCTGGGTGAGCTTGGCGATACGGGACTTCGTGGCCGAGTCGGCGATCGCGGTCGTGCCGTTCCACCTGGGGGTGCAGTCACTGCCGTCCGAGATCACGAAGGCCAGGTTGTACGTCGCCGGGGAGCCTGCCGAGTCGTTGTCGGAGGCCTCGGTCGAGCTGACGTAGGGGGCGTACGCCGTGCCCGACGAGGCCGTTTCGGAGGCCGACGCTGAGGGCGACGTGCCGGGCTGCTCCGGGGCCGCGGGCGCCGCGTCCGTCGTGTCGTCGGAGCCCGCGGAGCACCCCGTGACGGCCAGAGCGAACATGCAGGTGAGCCCGGCCGTCGCCGTCAGGAAACTCCGCATCGCGTATGTACCCGCTTTCGTGATTTCTGTTTCGGGCCGAAAGCCCAGTACGTATTCCGGGTGGAAATCTCTCACACTCATTCGGGACCTGGGCCTCCAACTCCTTTCACATGACTGTGAAGTGCAGCAGGAGTTCGCCGAAACTCTCAGGGAACGGACAGGTTAAGGCGTTTCTCATGGGCTTCTCACATGAAGAACAGAGTAGTCGGCACATAAAGGCTCCCTACTGTCCGGGGAATGCATTCCGAGCCTGCCATCGAAAACCGCGCCGCCCAGCCCGCTGTGCGCGGTCGCCGCCGCAAACGCGGCAACGGGTCCGCCGAGGGGCCCGTGTTCGTTGACAACTCCGGACGTCGCTCCAAGCTGCTGCGTCGTCTCGGCATCCTGGTCGGCGTCGCCTGTCTCGGGTACGCGGTCGTGCTGGGCATGGCCTTCATGGGCTTCGGCACCTCGCTGACCCCGTCCGAGCTGCTGCCGTTCGCGAACGGCCGGGGCGGCCCCGGCGGCGGGGGCCCGGGCAACCAGCCCCAGGGCGGCATCGGCGACCCGGTCGCCCCGCCCAGCGGCACCCCTTCGGCGCCGCCCTCGGGGGCCTCCGCCCCGTCCACCTCCGCATCGCCCGCCGCGGCCGCCAACTGACCGGAGCGCAGCCCCACTCATGACCACGACGACGCCCTCACGTCGCCGCCGCCGTGCCCCCTCCCGCATCCAGCGGGCGGCGGGCAAGGCCGCGGCCCTTCAGAAACCCCGGGTCATCCTGGCCCTGCTGCTCCTCCTCGCGCTGACCAGCGTCATGCTGCTCGACGGCTATCTGCGCGCCGAGGTCGGCGGCGACCAGCGGGTGCGGACCGGGGCCAGCTCCACCGCGGTGCCCGACAAGATCCTCGACGGCGGGCCGATCCTCACCTTCCGGGGCGGCCAGGCCACCACCGTCTCCGTCCCGGACAAGACGATCGCGCTCACCTTCGACGACGGTCCGAACCCCACCTGGACGCCCCAGGTCCTGAAGGTCCTCCAGAAGTACGACATCCCCGCCACGTTCTTCGTGGTCGGCTCGATGGTCTCGCGCTACCCGGGGATCGTCGCGGACCTGGTCGAGCAGGGCAACGAGGTGGGCATCCACACCTTCACGCACGTCGACCTCTCCTACCAGAGCGACGCCCGCGTCAACCGTGAGATGCAGCAGACCCAGTTGGCGCTCGCGGGTGCGGCCGGCATCACGACCACGCTGTTCCGCGCGCCCTACTCCTCGGAGACGGACGCCATCGACAACTACAGCTGGCCCGTCTACAAGAAGCTCGGTGAGGACGGCTACACCAGCGTCTTCGTCGACACCGACAGCGACGACTGGAAACGCCCCGGTGTCTCGAAGATCATCAAGTGGGCGACGCCGGAGGACGGCGAGGGCGCGTCCGTCCTCTTCCACGACGCGGGCGGCGAGCGCTCGCAGACGATCAAGGCGCTGCCGACGTACATCGAGAAGATGAAGGCGAAGGGCTACACCTTCACCACGATCAGCGGCGCCATCCAGGAGGAGGAGGCGGCGAACGGCCAGCAGGCGGGCGGTCAGCAGGCGAACGGTCAGCAGGCGGGCGGTCAGCAGCCCGGCGGTCAGCCGCAGCAGGGCCCTGACGGGCAGGCCGGTGCGGCAACCTCGAACCTCCAGGCCGCCCACCGCGAGGCCACCGGCGCGACCCTCTACGAGGGCAAGGCCATGGTCGGGGCCGTCGCCGTCGCCGAATGGGCGGTCCCGGTGCTGTCGGTCGGCCTCATGGTCGTCGGTGTCGCCGTCCTGGGCCGCTTCGGCATGATGCTGATCCTCGCCCGCCGCCACTACCGGCAGCGCAACAGACGCCGCTTCAGCTGGGGACCACCCGTCCACCAGCCGGTGAGCGTGATCGTCCCGGCGTACAACGAGAAGGAGTGCATCGCCAACACCCTCCAATCGCTGGCGAAGAGCACGCATCCGATCGAGATCATCGTGGTCGACGACGGTTCCACCGACGGTACGTCCGAGATCGCGCGCGACGCGGCCCGCGAACTCGGCATGGACAACGTCCGCGTCATCCGCCAGGAGAACGCGGGCAAGCCGGCCGCGCTCAACAACGGTGTGCGCAGCGCCAGTCACGACATCGTCGTGATGATGGACGGCGACACGGTCTTCGAGCCCGACGCGGTGCGGCAGCTGGTGCAGCCCTTCGCGGACCCCGAGGTGGGCGCGGTCGCCGGCAACGCCAAGGTCGGCAACCGCGACACCGTCATCGGCGCCTGGCAGCACATCGAGTACGTGATGGGCTTCAACCTCGACCGCCGTATGTACGACCTGCTGCGCTGCATGCCCACCATCCCCGGCGCGATCGGCGCGTTCCGCCGCGAGGCGGTCCTGGGGGTCGGCGGCATGAGCGAGGACACCCTCGCCGAGGACACCGACATCACCATCGCCATGCACCGCGCGGGCTGGCGGGTCGTCTACCAGGAGCACGCGCGCGCGTGGACCGAGGCGCCGGGCTCGCTGAAGCAGCTGTGGTCCCAGCGCTACCGCTGGTCCTACGGCACCATGCAGGCGCTGTGGAAGCACCGCAAGTCCCTCACGGACAAGGGCCCTTCGGGCCGCTTCGGCCGGGTCGGCATGCCGCTGGTCGTCATCTTCCAGATCGTCACGCCGGTCTTCGCGCCCCTCATCGACGTGTTCACCGTCTACTCGATGATCTTCGTCGACTTCACGGCGGCCCTGCTGGCGTGGCTCGCGGTGCTCGGGGTGCAGCTGCTGTGCGCGGCGTACGCCTTCCGCCTGGACCGCGAGAAGTACCGCTACCTGCTGATGATGCCGCTCCAGCAACTCGCCTACCGTCAGATGATGTACCTCGTCCTCATCCACTCCTGCGTCACCGCTCTGACGGGCGGCCGCCTGCGCTGGCAGAAGCTGAAGCGGACGGGTGAGGTCGGGACACCGGCGGGGGTGAGCCGATGAGCTGGGGACAGGAGGGGCAGGGGTATCAGCAGGGCCAACCCCAGGCGTACCCGCAGGACAACGGCTACGGCTACTGGGACGGGCAGCAGCCTCAGGTCCCGTACGGCTACGACGGGTACGGCCGACCGCAGCAGTACGTGTGGGATCAGCCGTATCCGCAGCAGCTCGTGGACCACGGGCAGGAGGCCGGCGTCGAGGGGACGGCGGCGCTGCCCGTGGTGGAGCCGGCCCCGGACCCGCAGCCGGACACGGGGGCCGGGGCTCCCGCGGCCGAGGCGGCGGAGGAGAAGCCGCCGCCTCGGCCGGCGGGCCGCGACCGCTACTTCGACACCCTCCGCGCGGTCGCGTTGGTCCGCGTCGTCACCTACCACACCTTCGGCTGGGCCTGGGCGGGCATGGTCTTCCCGTCGATGGGGGTCATGTTCGCCCTGGCCGGCACGCTGATGGCGAAGTCCCTGGAGCGCCCGGCGCTCCAGGTGGTCCGCGGCCGACTGCGACGCCTGCTCCCGCCGTTCTGGTTCTGGGGCCTCTTCGTGGTCGTGGCGATGCTGATCCACGACTGGATGCCGGGCTGGCAGATCGTGTACTGGATCGTGCCGCTGGGCGACCCGCCGGGCAACGCGTGGGGCCGGCAGGCCTGGGAGATCCTCTGGTACCTGCGGACGTACCTCTGGTTCGTCCTGCTCTCGCCGCTGCTGCTGAGGGTGTTCCGCCTGGCCCCGATACCGGTGCTGCTGCTGTCGCTCGGCCCGATCCTGGTTCTCCACTTCGCCTGGGAGCCCCCGGACGACCGCTTCGGCAGCGCGCTGACCGACCTGGCCACGTTCCTCTTCTGCTGGATCCTCGGCTTCGCGCACCGGGACGGCGTCCTGCGCCGCCTGAAGCCCTTCGCCGTGGCCGCCCTCTCGCTCGCGGCGATCGCGTACGGCGGCTGGTACGCCTTCACCCACCAGGCCGAGACGGGCTCCTACGACCTGGACGACATCCCGCTCGCCCAGGCCTTCTGGTCGGCGGGCTATGTGACGCTGCTGCTGTACGCGAAGGACTTCTTCCGCATCGACTTCGGCCGGCTGACCCGCTTCCGCCGCGCCGACCGCCTCGTCACGGTCTTCAACGCGCGCGCGGTGACGATCTACCTCTGGCACGAGATCGCCCTGATCCTCGCCGTCCCGCTGATCGACCGGTTCTGGAACGTGCCCGCGTTCGAGAGGTACCTGCCGCTGGAGAGCCAGTGGTTCATGTTCGGCGTCGGCTGGATCCTGATCGCGGTGTTCGTCCTGCTGTGCGGCTGGGTGGAGGACGTGGCCGGGAAGAAGAAGCCGAAGCTCGTCCCGTGAGGCCGTACTGCCACAATGGGCCCGTGACCCGCGCATCCCTGGACAAGCAGCCGCACGAAGTCGCCTCGATGTTCGACAACGTGGCGGAACGGTACGACCTGACCAACGACGTGCTGTCGCTCGGCCAGGACCGCAGATGGCGCAAGGAGGTCGCCAAGGCCGTCGACGCGCGCCCCGCGCAGAAGATCCTCGACCTGGCCGCCGGCACGGCCACCTCCTCGCTGCCCTTCGCGCAGACCGGCGCATACGTCGTCCCCTGCGACTTCTCCCTCGGGATGCTCCAGGTCGGCAAGCGCAAGCACACCTGGCTGCCCTTCACGGCGGGCGACGCGACGAGGCTGCCGTTCAAGGACGACACCTTCGACGCCGTGACGATCTCCTTCGGGCTGCGCAACGTCCAGGACTACGACGCCGCCCTGCGCGAGATGTACCGGGTGACGCGGCCCGGCGGCCGGGTCGTGATCTGCGAGTTCTCGCACCCGACCTGGGCGCCCTTCCGCACCGTCTACACCGAGTACCTGATGCGCGCCCTGCCCCCGGTCGCGCGCGCGGTGTCCTCGAATCCCGACGCCTACGTCTACCTCGCCGAGTCCATCCGAGCCTGGCCCGACCAGCCGGCCCTCGCCGAGCACCTGCGCAAGGCCGGCTGGTCCAAGGTCGCCTGGCGCAATCTGACGGGCGGGGTCGTGTCCCTGCACCGGGGCTTCAAGCAGAGCTGACCGCCGGGCTCAAGCCGAGCTGACGACGGGGTACGGGTCGCCGGGCTCGTCGAGCTCGCGCTCCAGCCCGCCCGAGGGCGGCCGTGGGACGCGTGGCTCGCGCACGCCTCCGCCGCCCTCGCCCTCGCCGAAGTCGAACCAGACGTAGACAGAGGAGTCCCGCGGCACCTCGGCACCGGGCTGCGGGTACTGGCGTACGACGTAGTCGATGACGGTGCGATGGAAGTCCGGCCGGTCCGGTGCCGTGAGGAGCAGGCCGTGCGACTTCGCTGCCTCGCGCGCGTCCATGGCCATCAGTCCGACGAGTCTCGGCACTCGCACCTCGGGCGTTTTGGGTGTTATGCGCACAGATGTCACCCCCAGCGGTACTGGAAGGGTAACCGCCCGGGGGTACCGTCCGGAAGCGGCAAGTACCTTTCTGTAGCAGTCGATTACCGAGAGTGACCCAGGTGGGGTTCTGCCTTCCTGATTACAGGTCGAGCCGGTAGCAGTGGCCCTTGCGCCGCTCATCCGGCGTGGCGAACACCTCCGCGAGGCGCATTCCCAGCCGCCGTGTCACCGCGATCGACCGCTCGTTGCGGGCGTCGACCATGGCGACCACGCCCGGCACCCCGGACGCCCGCACCCGCTCCAGTGTCAGCCGCGCGGCCGCCGTGACATACCCCTTGCCCCAGTACTCCCGCCCGAGCCGCCAGCCGATCTCGATCTCTCCGGCGGGACCCCAGGGCCGTTCCCACGGCTGGGCTCCGGTGAAGCCCATGACCTGCCCGTTCTCGTCGAGCATGGTCCACAGGCAGTACCCGCGCTCGGCGTCGTGCCGGCGCTGGCGGGCGGTGAGCTCCTCGTAGACGGACAGCTCCGCGGGCCTGCCCCCGTGGAATTCCATGACATCCGGGTGGGTGAAGACCCGGTGCCAGGCGACGGCGTCCTCGTCGGTGGGGACACGGAGCTGTACGACAGGGAGAGCTCGGTTCACGGAGGCAGCCCTTCAGCCGGGTGATCAATGCTGCTGAATAGACTGCCCATGTCCAGTGCCGGTCGGCACACAGATTTCGAACTTGGGGAGATCCCGCCGTGACCGACGTGACCGAGCCGCTCTCCTCACCTCTCTCCTCGCCCCTCTCGGGGAACACCGCCGATGTGATCGTCGTGGGCGCGGGGCCGGCCGGCTCCACGACGGCGTATCACCTGGCCAAGTCCGGCCTCGACGTACTCCTGCTGGAGAAGACCGAGTTCCCGAGGGAGAAGGTCTGCGGTGACGGCCTGACCCCGCGCGCGACCAAACAGCTCGTGGCGATGGGCATCGACATCTCCGAGGAAGCGGGCTGGCTGCGCAACAAGGGCCTGCGGATCATCGGCGGCGGAGTGCGCCTCCAGCTGGACTGGCCGGAACTCGCCTCCTTCCCCGACTACGGCCTCGTCCGCAAGCGCGACGACTTCGACGAGCAACTCGCCCGCCAGGCCCAGAAAGCCGGCGCCCGCCTCCACGAGCGCTGCAACGTCGGCGCCCCGATCATCGACGACCGCACCGGCCGGATCACCGGCGTCCACGCCAAGCTCGGCGAGGAGAAGCGCGAGGTCACCTTCCACGCGCCGCTGGTCGTCGCCGCCGACGGCAACTCCACCCGCCTCTCCCTGGCGATGGGCCTGCACCGCCGCGAGGACCGCCCGATGGGCGTGGCCGTACGGACGTACTTCGAAAGCCCCCGCCACGAGGACGACTACCTGGAGTCCTGGCTGGAGCTGTGGGACCGCCGCGGCCCCGGCGAGGACCGCCTCCTGCCCGGCTACGGCTGGATCTTCGGCATGGGCGACGGCACGTCGAACGTCGGCCTCGGTGTCCTCAACACCTCCGACTCCTTCAAGGAACTGGACTGGCGCGAGGTCCTGAAGGCCTGGTGCGCCTCGATGCCGGAGGACTGGGGCTACACCCCGGAGAACATGACCGGCCCGATCCGCGGCGCCGCCCTCCCCATGGCCTTCAACCGCCAGCCGCACTACACCAAGGGCCTGCTGCTGGTCGGAGATGCCGGCGGCCTGGTGAACCCCTTCAACGGCGAGGGCATCGCCTACGCCATGGAGTCCGGCCAGATCGCCGCCGACGTCATCGTCCAGGCCCACGCCCGCCCGACGCCCGCGAGCCGCGAACTCGCCCTCCAGCGCTACCCGCGCGTCCTGAAGGACACCTACGGCGGCTACTACACGCTGGGCCGCGCCTTCGTGAAGCTCATCGGCAACCCGAAGGTCATGAAGATCGCGGCCCAGCGCGGCCTGACCCACCCGATGCTGATGAAATTCACCCTGAAGCTCCTGGCCAACCTCACCGACCCGACGGGCGGCGACGCGATGGACCGGATCATCAACGGCCTGAGCAAGGTGGCACCGAAGGCATAGCCGCCGGTCAGCCGGTCGGCCGGGCCCTGTCGAGGGCCTCGACGTTGGCGGCCCGGCGTGTCGGCACCTCTTCTATTCGGGTCACCACACTTTTCAGTATGTCCTTCCTTTCCCTCCTTTAGGACCGGGTCCGCG